>WHSS01000023.1 GCA_009379975.1 Actinophytocola sp. | reverse complement strand
CTTCGCGACCAAGGTGCAGGCCAGCTTGCCCGCCGCGACGTCGGCGGGGGTCGCGGATCTCATCGAATCGGGCGGGTTCGCCTTCACCGAAGAGGTCGGCAACTCGCTGATCGTGCGCGAGCCGATCGGCGTTGTGGCAGCAATCACACCGTGGAATTACCCACTGCACCAGATCGTCGCGAAGCTCGCACCCGCGCTCGCTGCGGGCTGCACGGTCGTGCTGAAGCCGAGCGAGGTCGCACCGCTCAACACCGGCATCCTCGCGGAGATCCTGGCCGCGGCAGGCGTTCCGGCAGGCGTGGTGAACATCGTGCACGGCACCGGCCCGGTGGTCGGCGCCGCGCTCGCCGCTCACCCGAAGGTCGACATGGTGTCGTTCACCGGGTCGACCCGCGCCGGGCGGGCGGTGTCGGCGGCGGCATCGGAGACGATCAAGCGGGTCGCGCTCGAACTCGGCGGCAAGTCGGCCAACCTGGTGCTTGACGACGCCGATCTGGGTAAGGCCGTCAAGCTAGGCGTGGCCAACGCCTTCATCAACGGCGGCCAGAGTTGCAACGCCTGGACCCGCATGCTGGTGCCCGCCTCGCGGCACGACGAGGCGGTCGAACTGGCGGTAGCCGCCGCGGCCAAGTACGTCCCAGGGGACCCCACCGACCCATCGACCCGGATCGGCCCGATGGTCAACGAGGTGCAGCGGGACGGCGTCGTCGGCTTCATCCGGGCGGGCGCCGAAGCCGGGGCGAAGCTGGCGTTCGGTGGCCCCGAGAAGCCCGACGGCTGCGAAGCGGGCTATTTCGTGCGGCCCACGGTGTTCTCTGGAGTGACCGAGGACATGACGATCGCACAGGAGGAGATCTTCGGGCCGGTGCTGTCGATCATGCCGTACCAGGACGAGGACGACGGGGTTCGCATCGCCAACAACACCGTCTACGGGCTGGCAGGCGCGGTGTTCTCCGGCTCGGACGACCGCGCGGTCGAGGTGGCCAGGCGGCTGCGGACCGGCCAGGTCGACGTCAACGGGGGATCGTTCAACCCGGTCGCACCCTTCGGCGGCTACAAGCAGTCCGGCAACGGCCGGGAGTTCGGGAAGTACGGTATCGAGGAGTTCCTCGAGGTCAAGTCGATCCAGCGCTGAGGGTCGGCCGACTGTCAGTGATGCCGGTTATGGTGCCCTCGTGTGCGCATACCGCGAGTACCGGCCACCGGCAGGCCTCGAGCCGGTGGTGGCGTGCGTGTGGGAAAGCGACGCTCTCGTCGACGGCACGCAGCGAGTCGTCCCCGACGGATGCGTCGATCTCGTCTCGCTCGGTGACCGACTCCTCGTCGTCGGCGCCGACACCGGACCCGTCTTGTGGGAGCCAACCGGCGCCGCGGCGGGACCGTCTGGGTCGGGTGAACACCGAACTGGTCGAGGCCGCGCTCTCGGCGCACGGCAGGTGTCTGGTGGTGCTTGATGACGGGGAGGTGGACGACGATCTGGTGCGGGAGATGGTGGAGGTGCTGACCTCGTTGTGTGCCCGCCTGTATGGCCGCCGGTCGGCCCGGAACCGGGCGTTGAAGGCGGTCGGCTGCGCCCAGCGTGACATCGGCCCCCAGGCTGCCCGCTCTGAGACTGTCGGTGCTGCCGGGCAGGATGCCCGTGAGGAGGGTGCGTGATGGGGCGGTCGAAGAAGATGGGCGAGTTGAAGCGGGCGGCCCAACAGTTGGGCGTCACCAGCACCGTTCTCCGTGAGCAGGGATGGAAGACGGCTTCGCCTGCGCGCATTCAGACTGTCAGGAGTGATCCTCCCGAGTGGCTGATCACAGCCCGCGAGAAGCACCAGCACAAGCGCGCCAAACAGCTCCGCAAACGGACACAGAAGGACACGGCCACCCGTCTCGGGATCCAGGTCCGTGCGGTCAAGGAGCGCGGCATCGAGCCCGGGGATGTCTCTGGCCTGTTGGCCGCGAGGCCAGGCTGGCTGGTCATGGAGCAGGAGCGGCGGCGGACGCAGATCGAGAGGGAAGTCAAGGACCAACTGCGCAGCGACCTCACCGACGCTCTGGTCACCTCGGTCCACGAGGTGTGGTTGCAGGAACTGAAGTACGCGGCCGGCGATGCGGAGGTCGGTGCCATCGACGCACGGTGGGCGCCGGAGGTCGACCGGGCACAACGAGAAGCACGGCAGTTGATCGAGGAGTTGTCCGCCGCGCAGGTGTTGGCTCGGATTGAGCGGGAAGAGGTAGCGGCCCACGAGGCGGGTCGCTACCGGGCCATCAAACTCGCCCAACGTGCATTCGGTGGCGGTGCTGGTGGCTAGGTTCGAGGTTCCCGGCGGTCAGACGGTGCAGGCGTTCACGTTTGCGCTGGACTGCACGCCAGCGGAGGCGGCGTGTGTGCGGCGGCAGTTCGGTGGCCGCCGGTACGCCCGGAACTGGGCGGTCCGCACGCTGAAGCAAGACCTCACCCGGTACCACGAGTCCGGCGAGGCGACCCAGATGCCGTCACTGGCTGGTCTGCGGAAGCGGTGGAACCAGGTCAAGGACACCGAGTGTGCCGACCAGGTGACCGGGCAGGTGTGGTGGCCGGAGATCTCCAAGGAGGCGTTCGCTGACGGCATCCGCGCTGCGGTGGACGGCTACTGGAACTGGCAGGCCTCCCGTGCGGGGAAGCGCGCGGGCAGGAGGGTTGGGTTTCCCCGGTTCGCGAAGAAGGGCCGTGACCGGGATCGGGTCACGTTCACCACCGGCGCTATCCGGGTGGAGCCCGATCGCCGGCATGTGACTCTGCCGCGGATCGGGACCGTCCGGACCCACGAGAACACCCGCCGGTTGGAACGGCTCGTCGCCGACGGCAGGGCGCGGATCCTCGCGGCCACGGTGTCGCGGAGGGGCACCCGGCTTGTGGTGGCTTTCCGGGTGTTGATCCAACGCCCCCAGCAGCCGCGAGTACAAAGACCGGATTCGCGGGTGGGTGTCGACGTCGGGGTCCGTGTCCTGGCGACCGTCGCCGACAACGACGGCGTGGTGATTGAGCGGGTGGCGAACCCACGCCCCCTCGAAGCCGCACTGAAGGAGTTGCGGCACCTGTGCCGGGAGCGTTCCCGCCGTACCCGTGACTCCCGCCGGTACGCCGAGACGAATCAGAAGATCACCCGGTTGCAGCGCCGGATCGCGAACATCCGTGCCCACCGCATCCATACCTTGACCACAAGGCTTGCCAAGACCCACGGCGAGATCGTGGTCGAAGGTTTGGATGCGGCCGGGATGCTGCGGCAGAAGGGCCTGACGGGTGCACGCGCCCGCAGGCGCGGCCTGTCGGACTCCGCCCTGGGCGAGGCCCGCCGCCAGTTGGCCTACAAGACCGACTGGTACGGATCCCACCTGGTCACGGCCGACCGCTGGTACCCGTCCTCGAAGACCTGCCACCACTGCCAGCATGTGCAGGACATCGGCTGGTCCGAACACTGGACCTGTCACGGGTGCGGTGCCGGTCACCAGCGCGACGACAACGCTGCCATCAACCTCGCGCGGTACGAGGACACCAGTACTGCTGGTGATACCGCCGTCGGCCCAGTCGGGGCCGCCGTCAAGCGTGGAGCCGACCCTAAGACCGAGCCGGGCTCGGCAGGTGGCCGTGAAACGCGGAAGGGACGCAGCCACACGGCTGCCGAACAACCCCGAGACGGGGTGCTGGCGAGATGAGCACCATCGCTCACTCATCGGCAACGGTTCCTCACCTACGCGTTGGCAGCGCCTCGGCGTGCGGCACCCGTGGCTCTACACGGCCACGACCTGGTGCTGGCGCCAGATCGACGCGATCGGAGAGCCCGGCGGCTACACCGTCAAGTTCGCCCTGCAGTTCCTCGACGCGGTACCCGACCCTGCCCGCGCCGCTGCTGCCGTAATGCGGTTCCGATCCGCGATCCGCGACGACGGCACGGTGGCCGTCCCCGGCGGGGTCGAGAACGAACACATCAAACCGCTCGAACTGTCGCCACGTCCCGGAGTACCCAGCCGGGCGCTGTTCAGCGACGACCAGATCGCGGCCGACGTGGCGCGGCTCGAGGGCGAGCAACTCGACGACGGGGGCTGGGACTTCCACTTCCTGCACTTCTCTCCTGGTCAGTCCGTGGAGTGGCGCGGTGACCCTGGATGCCCTCCGGACCCTCCGTGAATACGGCAGGGTGTGACCGGCGCCCGTCGTGCGTGAAAGCTGGTGCTCCCGCACGCCTCACCCCTCACGACCCCAGCAAAGTGGGTCGTGAGGGGTGACGCGTGCCCATGCAAGGAGTTTCACGCACGAGTGCCGCCTAGCGCCCCTAGCTCGGCCCGTTGCGCCGCGACGAACGCACGGTCGACGGGCTCGCCGTGGCCGGGCACGATGCGGTCCGGCCGCAGGACGAGCACGGTGTCGAGCGCCTTCGGCCAGTCGAGCAGGTGCGCGTCCGGCCCGACCGCGGGCGGCGCGCCCTGTTCGACGAGATCGCCCGCGAAAAGGACGCCTGCGTCGGGCACATGCACGATGACGTCGTGGTCGGTGTGCCCGCGGCCGGGGTGGAGCACTACCGCGGTGCGGCCGCCCAGATCGAGCTCGATGCGTTCGGTGAACAGGTCATCCGGAGCGAAGACACGCGCTTCGGCCAGCCTGGTGGCGAACTCCGGCTTGTCCTGCTCGTTGTAGCGCCTTACCCACTCCGCGCGCTGGGGTTCCGCGTCCGATTCGATGACTTCGCGGCACCGTGCGTGCGCCAGCACCCGGCAGGGCAGGAACGCCGCGGTGCCGAAGAAATGATCGAAGTGCGCGTGCGTGATCACGACCGTCCAGGGCAGGTCGGTGAGCTCGCGGATGGCAGTGGCCAATTCCGCGCCGTGCACCTCGTCCCGGCCGGTGTCCACCACGAGGCACCGCCGCTCGCCGATGATCAACCCGAGCGTCTGATCCAGCTCGGCGTACCTGCGGGCGAACACCCCGCGCGCCACCTGAAGCCACCTGCCCGCCGTCGCTGTCCGGGTGAACTCGTGGGTCACGGCACAGATCATGCCGCCTACTCGAGCGGGCCGCGCGGCTTGGTGGCAAACTGCCCGGCGTGCGCGTTTACCTGGGAGCCGATCACGCCGGCTTTGAACTGAAGAACCACCTCGTCGAGCATCTGACCGGGCAGGGCCATGAGGCCGTCGACGTCGGGCCCCATGCCTACGACGACGCCGACGACTACCCGCCGTTCTGCATCGAGACCGCCCGCCGCGTCGTCGCGGACGAGGGCAGCCTTGGCATCGTCGTCGGGGGTTCGGGCAATGGCGAGCAGATCGCGGCGAACAAGGTCGAAGGCGTGCGCGCCGGCCTCGCGTGGAGCGTGGAAACCGCCACGCTGACCCGGCAGCACAACCACGCGCAGGTCATGGGCATCGGCGCCCGCATGCATACGGCCGAGGAGGCGACCGCGATCGTGGACGCCTTCATCGCGACCCCAATCGACACCGACGAGCGCCACTCGCGCCGCGTCGCGATGGTCACCGACTACGAGCGCACCGGAACGCCGCCTCAGCTGCCTGCCTGATGCCAGAGGGCCACACGCTGCACCGGCTCGCGCGGCTGCACACCCAGCGCTTCGGCGGGCGCCGCGTCGAGGTGTCGAGCCCGCAAGGCAGGTTCGCCGCCGAAGCCGCCGAACTCGACGGCACGGTCTTCGAGCGCGCGGAAGCCTTCGGCAAGCACCTCTTCCACCACTACGGCGTGCCGGGATCGGTGCACATCCACCTCGGGCTCTATGGCATGTTCGGCGAAGCGCCGCTGCCGGTCGCCTCACCGGTCGGTCAAGTGCGGATGCGCCTTGTGGGACCGACGCACTGGGCCGACCTGCGCGGACCGACCCGTTGCGAGCTCCTCAACCACGCCGAGGTGGCGCGGCTCGTCGCCAGGCTCGGACCCGATCCGTTGCGCGATGACGCCGATCCCGACGCGGCATGGGCGCGGATCTCGCGCTCCCGAAGCTCGATCGCCGCGCTGCTGATGGATCAGTCGGTGCTCGCGGGTGTCGGCAACGTCTACCGCGCCGAGGTGCTGTTCCGCCATGGCGTCGCCCCGATGACACCGGGCAAGGCCATCGACAAGGCGCTGTGGTGCGACATGTGGGCCGACCTGGTCGAGTTGATGCGGGACGGGGTCCGCACCGGGAGCATCGACACGGTGCGCCCGGAGCACTTGCCCGAGGTCACGGGCAGGCCGCCGCGCGAGGACAGGCACGGGGGAGAGGTCTACGTCTACCGCCGGGCCGGGCAGCCCTGCCACGTCTGCGGCAGCGAGATCGCCATCGCCGCGCTGGTCTCGCGTAAGCTGTACTGGTGCCCACGATGTCAGGCGTGAAGCGTCCGTCGGTGGGCGCGGTCGTTTCCGGCGCCGATGCACCCAACCGCTGACATAACTGGCAACTGGCCAACAGTGCGCGTAAACCACCCGAGCGGTCCTTCGTTACTGTTCACCTGTCCGTGTAGCGTCATTCGCACGGGGGTGGTCCGGTATGCGCCGGGCCGGTTAATGCTGAACGAGGAACGAGCCGATCGCCGGTGCGTTCTTGAGAGAGAGGCTCACCACGGTGACCGTCGATACTTCCGTGAGACAGACCGCGACCGCTGCCCGCTCAGGTCCCAAGCCCATCGATGGCGAGAAGCGCCCATGGCCCGCACATATCTCGGTGTATGCGTTCGCGATCGTCCCGCTGATCGCACTCGCCATCGCGGTGCCGATGCTCTGGGGGTGGGGCGTGAGCTGGCTCGACCTCGGGCTCGCCGCGGTGTTCTACACGGTGTCGATCCTCGGTGTCACCGTCGGCTTCCACCGCTACTTCACGCACGGCTCCTTCAAGGCGAAGCGCCCGATGCGGGTCGCGCTCGCCGTATTGGGCAGCATGGCGGTGCAGGGCCCGATCCTGCACTGGGTCGCCGACCATCGCCGCCACCACGCCTATTCCGACAAGCAGGGTGACCCGCACTCGCCGTGGGCGTTCGGCACCGGCCCGATCGCCGTCCTGCGCGGCTTCTGGCATGCGCACATCGGCTGGATCTTCCGCCGGACCCTGACCAACCAGGAGCGATTCGCGCCGGACCTGCTGGCCGACCGGGACATGCGCGTCGTCCACCGGCTCTTCGGTCCGCTCACCATCGCGACGCTGCTGCTGCCCGCCCTGATCGGTGGCCTTCTCACCTGGTCGGTGTGGGGCGCGGTCACCGCGTTCTTCTGGGCGGGTCTGGTCCGCGTCGCCGCCGTTCACCACGTGACCTGGTCGGTGAACTCGATCTGCCACATGGTCGGTGAGCGGCCGTTCGCCGCGCGCGACAAGTCGGCGAACTTCTGGCCGCTGGCGATCCTGTCGATGGGCGAGTCCTGGCACAACCTGCACCACGCGGACCCGACCTCGGCCCGCCACGGTGTCAGGCGCGGCCAACTCGACGTCTCGGCCAGGGTGATCTGGCTGTGCGAGAAGCTGGGCTGGGTCTACGACGTGCGCTGGCCGCGGCCGGAGCGGCTCACGAAGCTGCAGGCCATGGCTTAGGCCCATAAGACACGGCCTAGAACCCGCCGAAGTCACCGAATCCGCCGAGGTCACCACCGGCATCACCACCGAAGTCGCTGCCACCGCCGTAATCGCCACCGGCATCGCCGCCGGCGTCGCCTGATTCGAGTGCGTCCTGCTGGCCTGCGTCATACCCCGACTCCCAGGCCTGCGCGGAGGCGATGCCGGACATGCCGGAGAACATCGCACTGAACAGGAACATCGACCCCATGGTCCAGGCGCCGGTGCGCAACGCGGGCTTCCACCACGGCTCGCTGTACCAGCCTTCGGGCACCGGGCGCCCGGCGACGCGGCCGCCGGGGTAGTAGTGTGGCGTGGCCTGGCCCGGCTGCGGTGAGAGGTCGTAGTGGTGGCCGTCGACGTTGACGCCGCGTTCCTCGGTCACCTTGCCCGCGCGGGTGCGCTCGGCGTCCTCCGGCAGCGCCGGGCCAGGGTCCATGCCCATGGCGATCCGCGCGGCGCGCACGTAGTAGAGCCCTTCGAGCGCGGTGTCGGTGACCAGCTTCGCCTGTCGGACCGTGGTCGCCTGCTCGATCTGCGAGCCAGCGGCGTTGTATCGCTCGGCGGCGTCGGCGATCGCCTGCTGCGAAGCGACGTCGCTACCGGTCAGGTTGAGGACCTGCCCGCCGAGCCGCTCCACCCAGCGGCGGGCGTCCGACTTGGCGTCTTCGAGCTCCTGCCGCCGGCGCGCTGCCTGCTGGTTGACCAGGTAGAAGGCGCCCGCCGCGATCAGGACGAGCAGGACGATGACGACGGTGGATTCACCCATAGGTCACTCCGGTCTGCGCGAAGTCGGCGGTGTCGGCTGGCCCTCACCCGGTCAACGCCATTATCGCGGGCTTGGTTCCCACCGCGCAGCCCCGCAGGCGCGGTGTCAACGGGTCAACGGGCAGGCAGGTGGTCGGCGTCACCCCGCCGGCAGGCGATTTCACGCAGTTGCCCGGCGGTCGTGACGGTACCGTTGGGCCATGTCCCCTTCTCGGCGAGTTCGCCCCAAGAAGGGCACCGTGCCGTCCGCGATCGCGTCCTTGAATTCCCTCGTGGCGGAGCGGCTGGCGGATTTGCTCGACCACGATCCCGAGTTTCGCGATACCGCCCTCGAAGTGGGCGTGATCGACCAGCGCTGGCTGGAAAAGCCGGGGTCGCAACCGCTGTCGCGGGTGCCGCCGATCGAGGTCATGCGACGTTTTCTGGAGCGGGCCGTCGAGCGTCGTCCCTCCTCGCTCGCACGGCTTGGGCTGACCACCCTGCAGGTGTTGTCCGCGGGCGGGGAAGCCCTCAAGGGCGACGAAGCGCAGACAGCGGTCACGGTCGTGTTCACCGACCTTGAAGGCTTCACCGGTTACACCGCGGAGCAGGGGGATGCCGCCGCACTGGAGTTGCTCGCCGAGCATCACCGTGCGGTCGGTCCCATCGTGCGCAGATGGGGTGGCCGGGTGGTGAAACGGCTGGGCGACGGGTTGATGCTGGCGTTCACCGAGCCGGAATACGCGGTGCGGGCCGCTATCGAACTCGTCGACGCGCAGCCGGAGCCGTTGCGGCTGCGCGCGGGCGTGCACACCGGCAAGCTCGTCGTGACCAAGGAAGACCTCGTCGGACACGCGGTCAACGTGGCGGCTCGCATCACCGATATCGCCAAGGGCGGCCAGGTCCTGGTGAGCCGGGAAGTCGTCGAGGCGGCGGGGGAGATGCCGGGCGTGACGCTGTCCAAGCCTTCCCGGAAGCGTGTCAAGGGCGTGCCGGAATCCGTCTCGGTCTACCGTGCTTCGGCCGCGGCATAGCCGCGGGCTCTACCGCTTGGCGTACAAACGCTCGACGTTGTCCCGCAGCGTGTGCTCGGTGTGCTTGATCGCGATCGAGATGACCGGCTCGATGACCCTGCCGAGCGCCTTGCCTGCCATGCCGCCGGGCAGCTCGTAGGTGAAATCGACCTTGAGCTCGGTTTCTTCCGGGCCGCGCGAGAGGAACTGCCAGGTCGACTGGTTCACGAAGCCCTTGATCGAGTCGAGGGCGATGAGCTTGTCCTGCTCCCATCCGGTGACCTCGACGGTGCTGTGCAGCGTCTTGGGTCCGAGTTTCATCGAGCCGTCGTACACCGCGCCGAGCCCGTGGTCCTTGTCGCCGATCGGTTCGAACTTCGACAGGCCGAACATCCACTCCGGAGCCGTCCGGTAGTCGTCGATGTAGCCGAACGCGACGGCAATCGGCGCCTTGCAGGTCGAAGTGTGCTGGATGTGCACCATGCGTGTACTCCCGTCGTTCCCGGACGAACCTCACTATGACGGATGGTTTCCGGAGGCGCCGTTCGGGTGTGGTCGCGGTTACCGGACGGCGTTCAGCGACGCAGGGCGAGGCGGTACTCGTTCCGAAATGTCCAAAGCACGGCCGGGATCCTCTGCGGAGACAAGCCGTTGCTCATGAACCGGAACATCTCTTCGGTACGGAGCGCAGGCGTGATGCGCCACCGTGCCTGGGTGGGCTCGGCCCCGGCGTTCCACATCAGGTGTGCGACCCCACGCGGGACCTCGAGTATGTCGCCGGGGTTCAGCACCCGTGGCGGATCGCTGCCGACCTCGACGGTCAGTTCGCCCGAGAGGACCTCGAACCGCTCGTCTTGGTGAGGGTGGTAGTGGCGTGGCGGAGGCTTGCCGCCGGGCGCCCACGTCGACTCCAGTTCGAGCGCGTCGGGCGTGGACGCGACGATCCGCAGGGACTGACTCTCACCGAGCTTGATGGCTTCACCGGTCATGGTTGTTGGGATCGCGCGACGCGCGGACCGGCCCCCTTCCATTCGAGCGAGCAGACGCAATGACCCTACGTGCTGGTGCGCGTGTCCGCGCTCCAGTCGCGTGTGTCCGCGTTCCAGTCCCACGTGTCCGCGTTCCAGGCGGCGCCGGGTGCACGCTGGGAGGCGGGCGGGCCCAGACGACGAAGCGGCGGTTCCCGTGGTGGGAGTTCCGCCGCTGGTTGTTGTGGAGCGGGCGACGGGAATCGAACCCGCGTAGCCAGTTTGGAAGACTGGGGCTCTACCATTGAGCTACGCCCGCGCTCGCCGAATCTTGACCGGCTCGCTGACAGCTTAGCGGGTGCCGCTAGGCTGCTGACGCACGGCCTTCGGCGGTGTAACGGGGTGTGGCGCAGCTTGGTAGCGCATCCGCTTTGGGAGCGGAGGGTCGCAGGTTCAAATCCTGTCACCCCGACATAGCTACAGGTCGCTGACCTGCAAAAGACGCGGAGTCGGCTCACATGGAGCCGACTCATGAATAAGACCTGCGGTCTCAAGATCGACTTCTGCTCTCGTCCGGCGCACGGCTCGCGCTCAATCACCCCAGGCGTATTCCACGGCGAGGAAGACCTCGATATCCAGTTCACCGGCCTGGACCGGCGGTTCGCCGGGACCGGCTGCGCTCATCCGGATGGCCTCGACACCTGACGAATCCCAGATGGGATCTCGACCCGGATTCTCAGCGATGGCGATTACCGGTCCTAGCGGTCGCTGAGCCAGCCGCGCCAGCTGTTCGGCATGGCGGTGGGCGTCGGCCATGGCCAGCTCCCGCGCGCGCTCGAGATGACGGTCGCGGTCGTCGACGACCAGCGTAAAGCCGTCGATGCCCGCGTGATCACCGCCTGCCGCCAGGACCCGCTGCACCACATCGCCCGCGTTCTCGATGTCTCGCAGTCGAAGGAGAAGCTGCTGGGTGCCCTGATGTCGCATTGGACGTCCGGGGCGTTCACGCCACGACTGAAGATGCAGCCCTTGGGTCTGCCGGTCGGCCTCGGAGACACCGGCAGCGGCGGCCTGCCCGACTATCGAGCGCATCGCGTCCGTAACCTGCTCCAACGCTTCGGCCGCGCTGCCCGCCTGCGCCGCGGCCGAGACTCGCACGGCGGCGAGATCGGGGACCGCGGTCACCTTGCCGTGACCGGTGACGGCGATTCCTGTCAACCGCTCACTCACGCGCGTGCCTCCCACGATCTGTGCCCGCCGGATGGAGGGTCCGGGTCCTGCCTACTCTTGGCGATCGAGTCCAAGTGTTCCAGCCTCATGACGTTTCCCGCGCCGAGCTGCGTGAGCGCGTCGGAAAGCTGCTGGCACGTGTCCTCGATGGCGTGATGAGCCTGGTCGCGCTCGCTGATGACCGCCGACAGCAGCAGTGCGACGAGCGCGAGCGAGAAGTTGAGAGCCTGCAGCGAGACCATCGTGACTGCCAGGTTGACGCCGGCGAACGGGCCGGCGTCGCTCCCCGCCGCGACGGTCGCGACCAGCGAGCCCGCGATCGCACACGGCATCGCGACGCTGAGCTGGAACCGGACCGCGGCCCAAACGACGAATGGGTAGGCCGGGAAGAGCAGGGAGGTGTCGCTTCTGACGGCAAGGGTCATCGCGACGACCGCCGCGCACAGCAGGCCGACGGCTTCCACCCATCGCAGCGGCGAACGCGTCCACGCGGGAGGCGCGGTGGCCATGACGAGCAGCAGCGGGGCGACCAGCAGCACTCCCATCGCGTCGCCCGTCCACCACACCGACCACGTCGACAGCAAGGTCGCGGGCGTCACGACACCGGCGACCAGCAGCGTGAGGCTGCCGACGGTCGCGCTGATGAGCGTGGCACCCAGACCGCCGATGAAGACCAGTGCGAGCGCATCGGTGAGCCTGCGCAGCGACGGCTGGAAGCCCGCCCGCCGCAGCAGCAGCAGGTACGCCACCACCGGGGCCGCCGTGTTACCCGCGGCGATCACCAGGACAGCGACGATTGTGGGTCCGATGGCAACGTTCACGGCGAACGCACCGAGTGCGATCCCCGGCCAGACGCGAGGCCCGAGCAGCAACAGGGCCGCCAACGCGACACCGGTCGGCGGCCACAGCGGCGTGACCTGGTCGTGCACCACTGCCAGTTGCAGGCCGCCCCATCCCGTCAGCCAGTAGGCGGCCGCGACCGCGACGTTGCGGGCACTTGCCACACCGACGGCGCGCCGGAGGTCGTAACGCCGGATCGGGTTCATGGCACCACCCCGCTGCTTCGGTCAGACACCGCGCGCCGCGCCAAGGGCTACGCGTCATGCCTGCTCGACCACAATTGCTCATGCTATGCGTGTTTCGTGCTATTTGCGCGGACCGGGCTCGGTCTGTCTTTGCGGTCACGCGTGGGTCTGGGGCGCGGACACGTGGGTCTGGGGCGCGGACACGTGAGCCTGGGGCGCGGACACGCCGCGTACCGGAGCAACTAGACTTGGGTTTCGCCCACCGCACAATGACGAGATCACGTGGGCGACCACCAATTCTGTTCAAGCCTGAGGAGCATACGTTGAAGAGCACCGTCGAGCAGCTGAGCCCGACGCGCGTGAAGATCAATGTCGAGGTGCCGTTCGACGAGCTGAAGCCCAACTTCGACCGCGCTTACCGCAAGATCGCCCAGCAGGTGCGCATTCCCGGCTTCCGGCCGGGGAAGGTGCCTGCTCGCGTCCTGGAGAGCCGGATCGGTCGCGCGCCGGTGCTCGACGAGGTCGTCAACGAGGTCATCCCCGCGAAGTACATCGAGGCCGTCCAGGCGAGCGAGGTGCGCACCCTCGGTCAGCCCGACTTCGAGGTCACCAAGCTCGAGGACAACGACGTGCTGGAGTTCAGCGCCGAGGTCGATGTCCGCCCGGAGATCGAACTGCCCGACGTCGAGGGAATCACGGTCAGCGTCGACGATGTCGAGTTCGCCGAGTCTGATGTCGATGAGCAGCTCGACGAGCTGCGCGCGAGGTTCGGCACGCTGACCGGCGTGACCCGCCCGGTGGAGAACGGCGACTTCGTCTCCATCGACCTGGCCGCGACCGTCGACGGTGAGGCGGTCGAAGACGCCGAGACCTCGGGCCTGTCCTACGAAGTCGGCTCCGGCCAGCTCGTCGACGGCATCGACGAGGCGCTCATCGGCGCGTCCGAAGGCGAGACGAAGACCTTCACGACCCGGCTCGTCGCCGGCGAGTACGCGGGCAAGGACGCCGAGGTCAACGTGACCGTGCAGTCGGTCAAGCAGCGCGAGCTGCCCGAGGCCGACGACGAGTTCGCGCAGATGGCGAGCGAGTTCGACACCATCGACGAGCTGCGTGCGGACCTGCGCGAGCGTGTCGGCAAGGTGAAGCGGATGCAGCAGGGCGTGCAGGCACGGGACAAGGTCCTGGAGTCGCTGCTCGACGCCGCCGAGGTGCCGCTTCCCGCGGCCGTGGTGCAGGCCGAGGTGGACAACCGCAAGCACGACGCGGTCCACGAGCTCGACCACAACGAGGAAGCGCTGTCGATGGCGCTGGAGGCCGAGGGCAAGACGCTCGAGGAGTTCAACGACGAGCTGCGCGCCGACGCCGAGAAGGCGGTGCGCACCCAGCTGCTGCTCGACACCATCGCCGACGCGGAGAACGTCCAGGTCGACGACGCCGAGCTGACCGAGCGCATCATGTACCAGGCGCAGCGTTTCGGCGTCAGCCCCGACGAGTACGTGCAGCGCGCCCAGCAGTCCGGGCAGCTCGGGGCGATCTTCGCCGACGTGCGCCGCGGCAAGGCACTCGCCACCATTGTGCGCGGCGCCACCGTGACCGACAGCAGTGGCAACACCGTCGACCTCAGCGAGCTTTTCGGCAAGAACGAGCCCGCCGATGAGGCCGCGGAAGCCGAAACGGTGACCGCCGATCAGTGACGCTCTGAGCGAACGTGGGCGGTGTCGGGCATTCCGAGCCGCCCATATTCGTTAGGGTCGGTGACAAGATCCAGCTACATCAAGACGCAGTCCACAGTGGACCAGCAGGGGCCACTGCGGGGAGAAGGCAGGCAGACGTGACGCAGCACCCAACGCCCAGCATGCGGACGCCGACCGCTGGGCTGAACCTGACCGACTCGGTGTACGAGCGGCTGCTCCAGGAACGCATCGTCGTGCTGGGCTCCGAGGTCAACGACGAGATCGCGAACCGGATCACGGCGCAGCTGCTGCTGCTGTCCGCGGAGGACTCCACCTCCGACATCCGCTTCTACATCAACTCGCCAGGCGGCTCGGTCACCGCGGGCTTCGCCATCTACGACACCATGCAGCTGATCGAGCCCGACGTGGCCACCTACGCCATGGGGCTCGCGGCTTCGATGGGGCAGTTCCTGCTTTCGTCGGGCGCGCCCGGCAAGCGCTACTCGCTGCCGCACGCGCGGATCCTGATGCACCAGCCGTCGGCCGGGGTGACCGGCACCGCGTCGGACATCGCGATCCAGGCCGAGGTCTTCGGCAAGTGGAAGCAGCAGCTCGCGCAGATCACCGCGGAGCAGACGGGGCAGTCGGTCGACCAGATCACGCTCGACGGAGACCGGGACAGATGGTTCACGGCGGAAGAAGCCAAGGAATACGGCTTCGTCGACCACGTCCTTACCCGCGAGCACCTCGCGAACAACAAGTCGGCCAAGTGAGCTCGGTCGCTGACACTGACAAGCAGGAGACTTTCATGAGCAAGCGCAGATTCTCTCCCACCCCCGGCTCGGGGGTGTCGCCCGCGGTGCTCCCGCAGTCCCGTTACGTGCTGCCGAGCTACGTCGAGCGCACCAGCTACGGGATCAAGGAGTCCAACCCGTACAACAAGCTGTACGAGGAGCGGGTCATCTTCCTCGGTGTGCAGGTGGACGACGCGTCGGCCAACGACGTGATGGCCCAGCTGCTGCACCTCGAGCACGAGGACCCCGACCGCGACATCATCATCTACATCAACTCGCCGGGTGGCTCCTTCACCTCGCTGATGGCCATCTACGACACGATGCAGTTCGTGCGGCCGGACGTGCAGACCTACTGCCTCGGTCAGGCGGCTTCCGCGGCCGCGGTGCTGCTTGCCGCCGGCACCGCAGGCAAGCGCTTCGCGCTGCCCAACGCCCGGGTACTCATCCACCAGCCCGCGACCGAGGGCAGTTACGGCCAGGTCTCAGATCTTGAGATCCAGGCGGCGGAGATCCAGCGGGTTCGCCAGCTGCTCGAGGACACCCTCGCCAAGCACACCAACAAGACATCCGAGCAGGTTCGCAAGGACATCGAGCGGGACAAGATTCTTACCGCTGAGCAGGCGCTCGAGTACGGAATCGTCGACGAGGTGCTGGCGTACCGCAAGGGTTCGGCAGGCGACTGACACACCGGCCCCGCGCCGGTTTTCGTCCCGTGAGAGTGAGGCCGAAGATACCGACCCGGCAACGGGGCGTGTCGATCGCGGGCGTAAACCCATCACGGGGTCTAGGGTCGACCACTGGCGGTACTCGTTTTGCGATTGGTCCTCCCGTTGGAGGAGCGCGGCGGGTACCGTCAGTGGAGACACACCCTGCGAGGGCCCACCACGACGCATCAGGTGCATCGGCTACGAGGCACCGGAGGGGACAGAGGTCAACGGTCATGGCGCGAATCGGTGACGGCGGAGACCTGCTGAAGTGCTCTTTCTGCGGTAAGAGTCAAAAGCAGGTGAAGAAACTCATCGCCGGTCCCGGCGTGTACATCTGCGATGAATGCATCGACCTCTGCAACGAAATCATCGAAGAGGAGCTCGCCGAGGCGGGCGACGTCAAGCTCGACGAGCTGCCCAAGCCTGCCGAGATCCATGACTTCCTCGAGCAGTACGTGATCGGGCAGAACGACGCCAAACGGTCGTTGTCGGTAGCGGTGTACAACCACTACAAGCGCATCCAGTCCGAGACCAAGACCGGCCCCAAGGACTCGAAGGACGAGCCGGTCGAGATCGCCAAGTCGAACATCCTGATGCTCGGCCCGACCGGGTGCGGCAAGACCTACCTGGCGCAGACGCTGGCCAAGATGCTCAACGTCCCGTTCGCCATCGCCGATGCCACGGCGCTGACCGAGGCGGGCTACGTCGGCGAGGACGTCGAGAACATCCTGCTCAAGCTGATCCAGGCGGCCGACTACGACGTCAAGCGCGCGGAGACCGGCATCATCTACATCGACGAGGTCGACAAGATCGCCCGTAAGAGCGAGAACCCGTCGATCACCCGTGACGTCTCCGGTGAGGGCGTGCAGCAGGCGCTGCTGAAGATCCTCGAAGGCACGACGGCATCGGTACCGCCGCAGGGCGGGCGCAAGCATCCCCATCAGGAGTTCATCCAGATCGACACGACGAACGTGCTGTTCATCGTCGCGGGTGCGTTCGCCGGTCTGGAGAAGATCATCAACGAGCGCATCGGCAAGCGTGGCCTCGGTTTCGGCGCGGAGATCCGTACCAAGATCGAGATCGAGGAGAGCGACATCTTCGGCGAGACCATGCCGGAGGATCTGATCAAGTTCGGCCTGATCCCCGAGTTCATCGGCAGGCTGCCGGTGGTGGCCAGCGTGACGAACCTGGACAAGGAGTCGCTGGTCCAGATCCTGACCGAGCCGCGCAACGCGCTGGTCAAGCAGTACATGAAGCTTTTCGAGCTGGACAACGTCGAGCTCGAGTTCACCAAGACCGCGCTCGAGGCCATCGCCGACCAGTCGGTGCTGCGTGGCACCGGTGCCCGTGGCCTGCGCGCCATCATGGAAGAGGTCTTGCAGCAGGTCATGTACGACATTCCGAGCCGCGAGGACGTCGCGAAGGTCGTCATCACCGAGCAGACCGTGCGCGAGAACGTCAATCCGACGATCGTGTCCCGGCAGCCCTCGCGCCGCCGGGCGTCGGCCGAGCGCAGCGAGAAGTCCGCCTAAGTCCGCCCCTCGGCTTCGGGTGCTATCGCGCCGAGGAATCGCACCACATCAGCCGCCACCGCGGTTATGAACGTGCCGTCGTGGCCACCGGGCGCGAGGTAGGCCACTTCAGGATCGGTCAGCTTGATGAACTTCCGTGCGCCGGCGATGAACGGGTCCTCGGTGCCACACCACACGCCGAGCCGGACGTCGCGCACCGACTCCGGGTGCCGCAGCGGGTCGACGGCCGCCCATGCCTGCCGCGAGCTGAACACGTTGCGGGTGCGCATGACCCGCCATGAAGTGATCAGCGCCGGGGCGATCGCGGCGACCGCCGCCAGCGGCTCATGCCGTTCGACCCTTCGCCGGGCGTACAGCAGGGAGCCGAACGCCCCCATCGAGACCCCGGCGCACGCGAACGGGAGTCCATCGTCACCGGCAAGGCCCCGGTCGCGCAGCCACCTCGGCAGCTCCTCCAGCAGCATCGCCATCGGATCGTCGCCCGCGGTGGCCTCCCGCTGATATACCTGAAACTCTGGTCCATCCGCCGATCAACTCGTTGTGGCAAATGCCGTGCTCGGAAACGTTGAACCTTGCGGTGAGCAGACAGCCGCGACCACCGCTCGCTTCGCTCGGGCGGCCCCATCTGTCTGCTGGCGGATGGTCCAACCGCTGGTAGTTGTCGCCGCCGTCTACGGCGACGAACGCGAACGGCGAGCTTCGTCGCAGCGTGGACTCGGTGAACAGCCGAGGGCCGAGCCCGTAGCCGCGGGTGTCGCGAGCCGATCCGCCAAGGCCGTGCAGCAGCACGCACACCGGGTGGCCGGCGGGGACGTTCCTGGCCGGCAGGGCGGTGATGAGCTCGACCACCCGGCCGCGAGCGTGCGAGTACACCCGTTCGACCGAGGCGAAGCCGACGTGGGACGCTGCCGCGCCGCCGCCGCTGGGACCAACCGCCAGGCGGCCGCGCAGCATGACAGATACCGCCGCGCTGCCGAGGCCTGCGACGGCGAGACCGGTCAGCCCGCCCGCCAGCGTCGCCCGCCGGTGGATGAGCCGCTCGTCTGATGGCCCCGGCGGGTCCGGTTGAGGTGTCGGCTCGGCTCGCGGCATGACGGCTCGCTGATCGCCTACTCCTCACCGTAGGTGCTCAGTCGTCGTCGATGATCCGTTCGGCGCCGGTGTAGACGTTCATGCCACCCTGACGGACGAATCCGGCCAGCGTCATGCCGCGCTCGGCGGCCAGTTCGACGGCGAGCGATGACGGCGCCGACACGGCGGCGAGCATGGGTATGCCTGCCATCGCCGCCTTCTGCACCAGCTCGAACGACGCGCGCCCGGAGACCAGCAGCCCGGCGTCGTGCAGGGGGATGTCGTCCTGGAGCACTGCCCAGCCGATCGCTTTGTCGACCGCGTTGTGCCTGCCGATGTCCTCCCGGACGACGAGCAGCTCACCCGACGAGCGGAACAAGGCGGCGGCATGCAGCCCACCGGTGGCATCGAAGACGCGCTGCTCGGCGCGCAGCGCATCGGGTAGCTTCGCGAGCACCTCGGAGTCGATGACGAAGCCGGTCCCGGTCTCGAATCGCGACTGCAGCACCACGGCATCCAAGGCGGCCTTGCCGCATACCCCGCAGGACGATGTCGTGTAGAAGTTGCGCTCGACTCCGGGGTTCGGCGCGGGCACACCGGGAGCGAGCGCGACGTCCAGCACGTTGTAGGTGTGCCGGCCGGTGTCGTCCACGCTGTCGCAGTAGCGGGCGACGGACACATCGGCGCGGCCGCCGATCACCCCTTCGGTCAACAGGAAGCCGTGTGCGAACTCCACGTCATTGCCCGGCGTCCGCATGGTCACGGACAGGGCCTTGCCGGAAACCCGCAGTTCGAGCGGCTCCTCGGCGGCCAGCCTGTCCACCCGCGTGCGGCTGCCGCCATTGGCTGACAGCTTCACTATCGGCTTGCGCACGATGATTCGGCCCACGGCGTCCCCTTCGTTGTGCTTGCCTTCGACTCTACGTAGCGGGTGGCGCGCACCGGCCCGGCCTGCTCGAAAGCGCGTTTCACCGAGACCGCGACGCCGGGGATCCCGGCGGCCCAGTCCTTGGGTTGTCCGGTTGCGAGCTTCGCTTCGTCGATGTCGTCGCGGAGTGCTTTCCGTGCCACGACGCCATTGTCCCCCTACCGGGAAGGCATGTCCGGGGTGCGCGTGGCGCGGTCAGCCGGGGCAGGTGTTGTCCGTCGGCACGGGCCCGTCCGGGTGTCCGATGTCTCGATTCGGCATGGTCATCACCTTAAGTGCCGTACGTCGGTTCAGCAGGCGGCGGGTAATCCGAATGAGGCGCCGAAAGGCCACTTCGTAGACTTGGCCCGTGACCGAGAACGCCATGAAGCCCAGCACCGACCTGCCCACAGCCTGGAACCCGGCCGAGCAAGAGGCCGCGCTCTACCAGGGCTGGGTAGACGCCGGGTACTTCAAGGCGGACGAACACTCGGACAAGCCGCCGTTCACCATCGTGCTGCCGCCGCCGAACGTCACCGGCGTCATGCACATGGGCCACGCGCTCGAGCACACGCAGATGGACGCGCTGACCCGCAGGCGGAGGATGCAGGGTTACGCGGCGCTGTGGCTGCCCGGCATGGACCACGCGGGCATCGCCACCCAGAACGTGGTGGAGCGCGAACTCGCCGGCCAGGGGAAGTCACGCCACGACGTGGGCCGCGAGAAGTTCGTGGCGCGGGTCTGGGAGTGGAAAGAGGAGTACGGCGGCAAGATCCTCGGCCAGATGCGCCGGCTCGGCGACGGCGTCGACTGGGACCGCGAGCGCTTCACCATGGACAAGGGTCTGTCCCGCGCGGTGCAGACCATCTTCAAGCGGCTCTACGAAGACGGCCTGATCTACCGCGCGGAACGGATCATCAACTGGTGCCCGCGCTGCCACACCGCGCTGTCGGATATCGAGGTCGAGCACTCCGAGGACGAAGGCGAGCTCGTCTCGATCCGCTACGGCGAGGGCGACAACGCGATCGTGGTGGCCACGACAAGGGCCGAGACGATGCTGGGGGATACCGCCGTGGCGGTGCACCCGGAAGACGAGCGTTACGCGCACCTCGTCGGCACGGAGATCGAGTTGCCGCTGACCGGCCGCATGATCCCGATCGTCGCCGACGAGCACGTCGACCCCGAGTTCGGCTCCGGTGCGGTGAAGGTCACCCCGGCGCACGACCCGAACGACTTCGAAATCGGCAAGCGGCACGACCTCCCGATGCTCACGATGATGGACGAGCGCGCCGTCGTCACGGTGCACGGCCCGTTTCAGGGGCTCGACCGATTCGAGGCTCGGCCCGCGGTGGTCGCCGCCCTGCGCGAACAGGGCCGCATCGTCGCGGAGAAGCGGCCGTACCTGCACTCGGTCGGGCATTGTTCGCGTTGCGACACCGTGGTCGAGCCGCGCCTTTCGCTGCAGTGGTGGGTCCGGGTCGCGCCGCTGGCGAAGGCGGCGGGCGACGCCGTGCGCGATGGCCGCACCACGATCCACCCGCCCGACCTGGCCAAGCGCTACTTCGAGTGGGTCGACAACATGCACGACTGGACGATCTCGCGCCAGCTGTGGTGGGGGCACCGGATCCCGGTCTGGTACGGCCCTGACGACAAGATGGTGTGCGTCGGGCCGGACGAGGAGCCGCCGTCCGGCGATGGCTGGGTGCAGGACAGCGACGTGCTCGACACGTGGTTCTCCTCGGCGCTGTGGCCGTTCTCCACCCTTGGCTGGCCGGACGAGACCGCTTCACTGCGCAAGTTCTATCCGACCAGCGTGCTGGTCACCGGCTACGACATCCTGTTCTTCTGGGTCGCCAGGATGATGATGTTCGGCCTGTACGCGATGGACGGCGTGCAACCTTTTGACGACGTCTTCCTGCACGGGCTGATCCGCGACGCCACCGGCAAGAAGATGTCGAAGTCCCGCGGCAACGCGATCGACCCGCTCGACTGGCTGGACCGATACGGCGCCGACGCGACCCGTTTTACCCTCGCGCGCGGTGCGAACCCCGGCGCCGACATGGCGATCGCCGAGGAATGGGCCGCCGGGTCCCGTAACTTCTGCACCAAGCTGTGGAACGCCAGCCGATTCGCGCTGATGAACGGCGCGACCACCGCGATCGAATTGCCCGCCCGCGACTCCCTGACCGACGCCGATCGGTGGATCCTCGACCTCGCCGACCGCCTGGTGTCCGATGTGGACGGGATGTTCGAGGGCTTCCAGTTCGCCAAGCTGTGCGACGAGCTCTACCACTTCACGTGGGACGAGTACTGCGACTGGTACCTGGAGCTGGCCAAGGTGCAGCTCGCCGAGGGCGGCGAGCGCGCGGAGTCGACGCGCGCGGTGCTCGGGCATGTGCTCGACATCGTGCTGCGGCTGCTGCACCCGGTGGCGCCGTTCGTGACCGATGCGCTGTGGAAAGCGTTGACCGGCAAGGAATCCGTGGTGATCGCCGAGTGGCCCGCGGCGGCAGGGCACCAGCCCGATGCCGATGCGGCCCGCCGGATCGCCGACGTGCAGAAGCTGGTCACCGAGGTTCGCCGGTTCCGCTCCGATCAAGGGCTCAAGCCGGGTCAGAAGGTGTCGGCGCGCGTCTCCGGCGCGGGCTTCGACGCGGTGGCCAGGCATGAGCCCGCGGTGCGCGCCCTGGCGAAGTTCACCGATGCGGGCGATGAGTTCTCGGCGAGCGCCTCGCTTGAGGTGGGCCTGGCCGCCGGCGTGGTGAACGTCGAGCTGGACCTTTCCGGCACGGTCGACGTCGCCGCCGAGCGTAAGCGCCTCGACAAGGACCTCGCCGCCGCGCGCAAGGAGCTCGAGCAGACCTGCAAGAAGCTCGGCAACCCGGCGTTCCTGGAGAAGGCGCCGGACGCCGTGGTCGACAAGATCCGCGCGCGCCAAGCGGCCGCCGAGTCGGACATCGAGCGGATCACCGCCCGGCTGGCCACCCTGCCCAGCCGCTAGCTGCTTGTGTGAGTGTGACGTTCAGACGGTAGGTCGGGCTCGGTGTCACACTCGCTCAAGGCGCGGCCACCAGCTTCGCTCGTGCGTGAAAGCGAGTGCCCGGGCACTCCCCAGCACTCACGACCCGGCCAGCGTGGGTCGTGAGTGCTGAGGCGTGCGGGTGCAAGGACTTTCACGCACGAGCGCTGGGCTACCTCAGAAGCACTGCTTGGAGAGCTCGTAGTCCTTCGCCGTCGTGCCCTCGAACAGATCCTTCTCCACGGACACGCCGGTCGGCGCGTCCTCGTCCACCTTGCTGATGAGGCTCTGCCGGAACACGGCGTCGTTCGGCTCGCCCGCGAAGTTCCCCGCCTCGTCGGGGAGCATGCCCGCGTAGTCGACGGTCTCGAGCGACTTCACGGCGTTGACCAGGCCCTCACGGGTCAGGTCACCGTTCTCGACGGCCTTCTCCAGCGCGGCCTTGAGCGGGTAGGACCATGCCCAACCCGCGGTGTAGCCGTCGTTCGGGGTGACCTTGCCAACGGCGTCGCGCATGGCCTTGTGCCCGTCGGTCTCCGCGCCGAACGGTGCCCACGGCCCGGACTGGAAGTACAGCGCCTTGAACGCGTCCGCTGCCGGGCTCTTGAGCAGCGCCGGGTTCCACGTCGGGCTGGTCCCGATGAACTTGCCCTTGAAACCACGCGCGGCGGTCTGCCCCACGATCACCGCGGCTTCCGTCGGCGCGGTCGTCAGGATCACCACGTCCGGCTTCTTGCCCACGATCGCCTGGATCGCGCCGGACTGGTTGTCCTGGCCGGGCGGGGTCTCGACGTCGTCGAAGGTCAGGTCGCGCGCCTCGGCGGCAATCTTCGCGCCGCCCGCGCCGTCGTCACCGTAGTCACCGGGGAAGTGGACGGCCATGACGGACTTGGCGCCGAGGTCGTCCGCCGCGTAGTCGACGGAGTTCATCGATTCGATGCAGTAGTTCGTACCCGATTCGATGATCACGTCCTCGAACTCCCATGCCGACGTCCACGATGCGGGCGCGGAGACGACATTGCTGCTCTTCAGGTCCTTGATGATCGCTGCGGTCGTCGGCGAGCCGAGTGTCTGTGCCAGCGCGAGCACATTGCCCTTGATCTCCTGATAGACCTGACGGTGGGTCTCCGGGTTGTACTTGTTGTCCTTGATGTTGCTGGTGATGTCGACGTCGTACCCGCCGATGCCGCCATCGTCGTTGACCAGCTTCCAGAACGCCTTCTGCGCGTCGGTAATGGGCACCGCGAGCGGGGCGAACGGGCCCGCAGTGAGGTCCGAGATGACGCCGAGATAGATGCAGCCGTTGTCCTTGTTGACAGCTTCCGGGCACGCCTCGGCGCTGACGCCGACATCGGTGGCGATCTCGCCGTTCCCGCCACCGCCATCGTCCCCGCCGCCCCCGTCATCGCGGAACCCGCAGGCGGACGCGATAAGAGCCAGCGCGGACAAACCCGCCACCAGAGCGGCTTGCCTCGATTTCCGCTTGACCATGTTTCTTTCCTTTCTTGAGTGGATACTGCACGCAGGGTTTGCCGCAGCTACGTCAATACGTGAAAGGCCAGGCCTTCCAGTAGTTGCGTATGCGGATCCAGATGCCGAAGAGACCGCGCGGCTCGAAGATCAGGAAGCCGATGATCAGCAGTCCATAGAGGACCGTCTCCAGCTGGAACACGTTGAACGCCTTCGTGGCGTCGCCGGAGATGAACGGTGCGACGTTGGGCAGTTGCCGGGTGAGCGCGGGTATCAGGGTGATGAACATGGCCCCCAGGATCGACCCGGAGATCGTGGCGACCCCGCCGATGAGCACCATGGCGATGTACTGCACCGAGAGCAGCAGGTTGAACGAACTGGGCTCGATGAAGCCGGTGATGGTGTACAGCAGCGCCCCGGCGACGCCGGCGAAGAACGACGACACGGCGAAGGCCAGCACCTTGTACCTGGTCAGGTTCACCCCGATGACCTCGGCGGCGATGTCGCGGTCGCGGATCGCGGCGAAGGCCCGCCCCACCTTGGACCGGACCAGGTTGCGGGCCAGCAGCGCGAAGATGATCAGCGTGACGAGCATGAGCAGGTACAGCTTCTGCTCGGCGGTGAGGAAGTCACCGGGAGTGTTGAGGCCGACGCCGAACAACTCCGGTACCGGACCGGGCCTGCCGACCCCAGGGCCGCCGGTCAGTTCGGGCCATTCCTTGAAGATGTGTTCCCCGATGAAGACCAGCCCGAGGGTGACGATCGCGAGGTACAGCCCGCGCAGCCGGGTCGCCAGGGGCGCCACGATGACCCCGAAGAACGCGGCGACCAGACCGGCCGCGAGCAGCCAGACCACGACGTTGGTGACACCGAAGCCGATCAGTTCGTTGTCCTCCGGGTCGCCGGACAGCGCGGCGGCAGTGTAGGCGCCGATGGCCAGGAAGAACGCGTGGCCGAGGCTGACCTGGCCGGCGTATCCGGTGACGAGGTTGAGTCCGATCGCGCCGATCGATGCCGCCAGACCGAGCCCGAGCAGGCTCAGCGTCTGGTCGTCGAACACCCAAGGCAGGAGCGCCGCCACGGCCACGATGGCCGTCACGGACACGAACTTCGGCCTGGTGTTGAGCATCCGGAGGTGCTGGGAGTACGAGGTGTAGAGCTCCGGCCTGCCGGACGGGCGCTTGGTGCGCGACTTGAACCGGGTCGAGGTTTCGGTCATACCCGTTCCACCTCCCTGGTGCCGAACAGCCCGTACGGTTTGACCAGCAGGACCAGCATCATCACGACGTACGGCGAGACCACCGCGAAGTTCTGGCCGAGCCAGGGTGCGAAGTCGCTCTGGTAGGTGGCGACCAGCGACTCGACCACCCCGATGGTCAGCCCGCCGACGACGGCGCCGCCGAGCGAGTCAAGGCCGCCGAGGATGATCGCGGGCAGCGCCTTGAGCGCGATGATCCACAGCTGCTGATCGAGCCCGGCACCGGTCGCCACGAAGGTGCCCGCGACCGCGGCCAGCCCGCCGGCGATCGCCCAGGACAGCGCGAACACCGTCCCGACCGACATGCCCTGCGCCAGCGCGGTCTCCTGATCGAACGCGGCGGCCCGCATGGCCAGCCCGAGCCGTGAGTACTTGAAGAACGCGAACAGCACGGTGATCACCAGCGCCGTGGTGACGAACGTGGCGATGTGCCGCTCTTGGACCGCCACCCCGAGCACCGAGATCCGGGCGAAGCCCCACGGGTCACCGACCTGGCGTACGTCGTTGCCGATGAAACCGTTGACGACGACCCGGAGCGCGATGTCGATCCCGAGGGTGATGATCGCGACGACGAACACGGGCTTGCCCACCATCGGCCGCACCACGGTCCGCTCGATGCCGAGCCCGAGCAGGGCGGCGCCAACAACGCCGAGCACCACCGCCGCGTAGAAGCCCACCGCGCCGACCAGGTAGCTCACCAGGACGGCGCCTGCCAGCATCAGTGCGGGCTGCGCGAAGCTGATCACCCTGGTCGCCTTGTAGATGATCACAAAGCCGAGGGCGAGCAGTGCGTAGATGGATCCTTGGCCGAGCCCGCCCGAGATGCTCTGGAGCAACTCCGCCATCAGGACACTCCTGCCTTGCCGTACATGGACTCGACGACGTCGTCGAACCGATCGGCCATCGCGGACCGCTTCACCTTCTGAGTTGCGGTGAGCTCGCCGTCTTCGTGGTCGAGTTCCTTGGGCAGCATCTGGAACTTCTTGATCGTCTCGACCTGCGCGAACCGCTCGTTGACGTGATCGACGACGCCCTGGACCAGTTTGATCACTTCCTCTCGTTCCGACAGGTCGCGGTAGGTGGTGTAAGCGATCCCGCGGCGCTGCGCCCATTCGCCGACGGTGTCCAGTTCGATGCCGATCAGTGCGGTCAGGTACGGCCGCCGGTCGCCGATGACGATGGCTTCCTTGATGAACTCCGACGCTTTGAGTGCGTTCTCGATCTCCGACGGCGAGACGTTCTTGCCGCCCGCGGTGATGATGATGTCCTTCATCCGGTCGACGATCTTCACGTGCGTGCCGTCCACCCACACCCCGACGTCGCCGGTGTGCAGCCAGCCGTCCGGGTCGATGGTCTTCGCGGTCGCCTCTGTGTTGCGCCAGTACCCGGCGAACACCCCGGCGTGCCGGGTCATGATCTCGCCGGTGGTCTCGTCGATCTTGAGCTCGATGCCCTTCTGCGGTTCGCCGACGGTGCCGAGCTTGACCCGGCCCGGGAAGTTCGCGGTGGCGATCGCGGTGTTCTCGGTCATCCCGTACACCTCGTGCATCGGCACGCCGATGCCCATGTAGAACTTCAGCACCTCCGGCGCGATGGGTGCCGCACCGGAGGCCGCGTACCGCACCTTGCGCATACCGATCCTGTCCCGCAGGGCGCGGAACAGGAACAGCCAGCCGACGGCGTACACCAGGCGGGTGCCGATGGTGTGCTCGCCGCCGTTGCGGACCAGTTTATCGCCGAGGCGGTCGGCCACCCGCAGCCAGAACCGGGCGTTGGTGCGCTTGATCAGCGACGCCGACGCGAGCTTGATGTTGACCCCGGCCAGCACCTTCTCCCAGATCCGCGGCACGCCGAACAGCACGCTCGGCTGGATCTCCGTGAGGTTGGGCTGCACCGTTGCGATCGACTCGGCGAAGTTGACCTGCACCCCGGCCGATGCGTTGAACCAGGTGGTGAAGATCCGCTCTGCCACGTGGCAGAGCGGCAGGTAGGACAGCATGATGTCGGCGTCGCTGGGTGGGGGAGAGGTGAACCCGCCGCCTTCCACCAGCTCCTGGATGCAGAACTCCACATTGGACACCGTGAGCATCGCGCCCTTGGGCGGCCCGGTGGTGCCCGACGTGTAGACCAGCGTCATCACGTCGTCGGGCTTGGCCTGGCTCATCCGCTCTTCGACCGCACCGTGATGTTCCTCACGGTGCCGCTTGCCGATGTCGCAGAAGTCGTCCCAGAACATCAGCTTCTGGTTGTCGTAACGGCGGCGGATCCCGCGCGGCTCGAGGTAGACGATGTGCTCGAGGTCAGGCAGGTCGTCCAGCACTTCGAGCGCCTTGTCGACCTGCTCCTGATCCTCGGCGATGAGGATCTTGGCGCCGGAATGTGACAGGAGATAGGCGACCTCGGGTGCGGGATTGGTGGGGTAGAGGCCGACCGTCATCGCCCGCACCGCGACCGTCGCGATGTCGCTGTAGAGCCACTCGCGCCGGTTCTCCGAGTGCACCGCGACCCGGTCCCCGGGTTCGACGCCCAGCGCGAGCAGGGCATGCGCGGCGGTCATCGCCGTGTCCCAATACTCGGCCCAGGTGACCTCTTGCCAGACGCCGTAATTCTTCTCCCGCATGGCGACCTTGTTCGGGGTTCGCAACGACCGGTCACGGATGCGGGACGCGACCGTGGTCGTCGTAGTGGGGGCGGGCGGGGCAGAGGGTGTGGCTGTGGTCACGACTCCTCCTCTCCGAGGTACGCGTGGATGACGTCGGGGTGGTTCTGCACCTCGGTGGGCGTGCCGGTGGCGATCGCCTTGCCGAAGTCGACGGCCATGATCCGGTCGGCCAGGTCCATGACCAGGCCCATGTCGTGCTCGACCATGATCATCGGAATGTCGAGCTCATCGCGGATATCGAGAATGAACCGCGCCATGTCCTCGGTTTCTTCAAGGTTCATCCCGGCGACCGGCTCGTCGAGCAGTAAAAGCTTCGGCTCCATGGCGAGGGCGCGCCCCAGCTCGACGCGCTTCTGCACTCCGTAGGGCAGCAGCCCCACCGGATAGAACCGCCACTGCTCCAGTTCGAGGAAGTCGACGATGTCCTCGGCGACCGCGCGGTTGGCCAGTTCGGCGTTGCGCGCCCTGCCCAGCCAGGCGAAGGCCGACGCGGCGCCGTACTTCAGGTGGTTGTGCCTGCCGAGCATCAGGTTGTCCAGCACGGTCAGGTTCGCGAACAGCTCGATGTTCTGAAAGGTGCGAGACATGCCCATGGCGGCGATCCGGTGCGGCCGGACGCCGATGATGTCCACGCCGTTGAAGACCACGCGACCCGCGTCCGGCCGGTAGACCCCGGAGAGCACGTTGAAGACGGACGTCTTGCCCGCCCCGTTGGGGCCGATGATCGCGAACAGCTCGCGCATGCCGACCTCGAACGAGATCCCGTTGACGGCTTTGACGCCCGCGAAGGAGAGGTGCACGTCGGTGAAGGTCAGGATCGGGTCGGTGACTTCCCGGGCGGCCAGATCTTCCGCCAGCTGTGCTGTCATGAAATCTCCGGCCTCCTCGACGTTGAACTGGCGCTTTGGTCACGTTTCTCACTGCTTCGACCACTCAGGCAGGGCTCGGCCCTGCCTTCGCTGGGCCGAGTCGAGGAGCCGGATTGGGCTGTCATGACAACCACCGCTTCCTGCGCTTGTAGTGCTTGACGTCGCGGAAGGATTTCGCCGCGCCTTCGGCGCCGAGGCCGAGGTAGAACTCGCGGATGTCGGAGTCGTCGAGGAGTTCCTTCGCCGGCTTGTCCATGACGATCTTGCCGGTCTCCATCACGTAGCCGTGTTCGGCGATGGACAGGGCCATCGTCGCGTTCTGTTCCACAAGGAGCACCGTGGTTCCCTGCTTGTTGATCTCGACGATGAGGTCGCGGATCTGCTGCACGAGCAACGGCGCGAGGCCCAAGCTCGGCTCGTCGAGCAGCAGGTATCGCGGGTTCGACATCAGCGCCCTGCCCATGGCCAGCATCTGCTGCTCGCCGCCGGAGAGATAGCCGGCGGTGCCCTTCTGGCGTTCGCGGAGCAGCGGGAACAGGTCATAGACGCGGTCGAGGTTCGACCGCAGCTGCTTCGTGTTGGTGTGGGCGCCGGTGCGGAGGTTCTCCTCGACGTTGAGCTCGGCGAAGATCCGCCTGCCCTCCAGCACCTGCTTGATGCCGAGGGTGACGATCTTGGCCGGGTTGCGCCGATGGATCGGCTCGCCGTCCAGCGTCACCGAACCCTTGGTGACCTCACCGTCGTGCACGTCGAGCAATCCGGAGATTGCCCGGAGCAACGTGGTCTTTCCCGCGCCGTTGGCGCCGAGCAAAGCGACGATCTTGCCCTCTTCGACGTCGACACTGACCCCCCGCAACACCAGGATTACGTCGTTATAAACGACCTCAAGGTTGCGTACAGCGAGCATCCGACCTCCGTGTCCGCCACCGGATTGTGAACTGGGTCACTACACCCACGAGCATTGATCACGAAGCGGCGTTGGCCAAGGCCTGCGTCGCTTTCGTTATCAAGCGTTTGGGTGCGGCTACCGCAAAGCCAACCACTCCATGTGACCTCCGCCTCATCCGATAGGAGGAGTGTTCTCTTTTGGGCAAAGCCGACGAAGGCGACGCGGTGTCGGATTGACCTACCGGCCGGTAACCCGGAAGATCCTGCCAATAGCCGCCGTGGAGGTCATGAATGACGACGGATCTGGCCGCAGACACGGCCGTGACGGGACACCTGCGACGAAGCCTGCGGGAGCTCTCGCAGTTGGACGGGCTCTCCGCCTCCCTCGGCGGGCTGGTCTCGGCGGGCGGTAACAGTCTCGTGCTGAGCGAGTTGCACAACCTGGGTTCCGACCTGCTGCGCGGTGCGCTCATCCGGCCCGGCATCGGGCTCGGCGGTGTCGCGATGCAACAGCGGCGGCCGGTCGCGGTCGAGGACTACGTCGGGTCGAACGCCATCACCCATCAGTTCGACCGGGCGGTGGAAGCGGATCGGCTGCGCAGCGCGATCGCACTCCCGGTGCTGGTCAAGGGGAAGATCCGCGCGGTGGTCTACGGCGCGACGCGAGGCGAGATGACCTTCGGCGACCGCACCGTCGAGACGGCGACGGTGATCGCCAGGCGGTTGGCGCACGACATCCAGGTCGAAGAGGAGGTGCAGCAGCGGCTGCTGGCGATCAAAGCCGAGCTCGCCGAGCGGACATTCGCGCTACCGACCGCGGCGGAACTGGCCGAGGTCAACGCCGAACTGGTCGCCATCGCAGATGCGGTGCACGATCCGGGCTTGCGAGAGCGGGTGGTGAACCTGAGCCATCGACTCTCAGGCCGGGCGGCAGGCCGGACGGCCAGGGCGATGGTTCAGCTGTCGAAGCGGGAGGCGGACGTGCTCGGCCAGCTCGCCGCCGGTCATACCAACGCCGAGATCGCCGAGCAGCTGAGTATCCTGCCCACGACGGTGAAAACGCACCTCAGGAGCACCATGCGCAAGCTCGGCGCGCGCAACCGGGTGGAAACCGTGGTCGCGGCCAGGCACGCCGGGCTGCTGCCGTAGCTGGCGACATCCACCTCATCGTCCTAGCCTTCGGCTCGCCACCCCGCACCTACCGGGGTCGAGGCGCCTGGTGGTCCCGCTCGTAGACTCGCCCACGTCGCAGTATCGGTGTTGGGAGTATGCGTGGAGCGGGATGAATACGACGATGAATCGGGCGCGAACGAACCGTGGGAGCTCGAGCCTGACGTCGAAGAGTCGGAAAGCGAGTACCCCGCCGCGCTGACCGCGAGGAACAACTTCGTGGCAGGGCCGCTGCCGGATGCCGAGCCGGAGGACGACGACGAGGAAGTCGTCGAGGACCTGGAAGTCCAGGCGCGAGCTCTCGCCGAGTTGCGCGAGGTCGAGGCGGTGCTCGACCAGCGCTGGGGTGAGACCAAGATCGCGCCGTCGCTCGACCGGATCAAGGCGCTGCTGAACCTGCTCGGCGAGCCCCAGACGACCTATCCGGTACTGCAAGTGGCGGGCACCAACGGCAAGGGCTCGACGGCGCGCATGATCGACGCGCTGCTCACCAGAATGGGCCTGCGGACCGGCCGCTACACCAGCCCGCATCTGCAACTGGTGACCGAGCGCATCTCGGTCGACGGCGCACCCATCGCCGCGTCGAAGTACGTCGAGATCTACCGCGACGTCGCGCCCTTCATCGAACTGGTCGATGGCGCGGCCGCGAACCAACCCGGCGCGCCGCTGATGACCAAGTTCGAAGTGCTGACCGGGATGGCCTACGCGGCTTTCGCCGATGCCCCGGTCGAGGTCGCCGTCGTCGAAGTGGGCATGGGTGGCAGCTGGGACGCCACCAATGTCGTCGACGCGCAGGTCGCCGCGATCACCCCGATCAGCCTCGATCACGCCGACTACCTGGGCGATGACATCACCGGGATCGCTCGGGAGAAGGCCGGCATCATCAAGCAGGGCAGCGTGGCGGTGATCGGCGAGCAGACGCCCGAGGTGCTGCGCGTGATCCTGGAACGCGCGGTGGAGGTGGACGCCACGGTCGCGCGAGCGGGCAGCGAGTTCGCGGTGCTCGAACGGGAGGTCGCCATCGGCGGGCAGCGGCTCAAGCTGCAGGGGCTCGGCGGCGTGTACGACGACGTCTTTCTGCCGCTGCACGGCGCTCATCAGGCGGCCAACGCGGCGCTCGCCCTCGCGACAGTGGAGGCGTTCTTCGGCGCGGGCAAGGACCGCCAGATCGTCATCGAGGCCGTGCGTGAGGCGTTCGCCGAGGTGGCGGCTCCCGCGCGGCTGGAACGAGTGCGCGCCGCGCCGACGGTGTTGCTCGACTCGGCCCACAACCCGGCGGGTGCCGGTGCGCTGGCGACGACACTCGATACCGAGTTCGCGTTTCGCAGGTTGTCGGCGGTGGTCGCGGTGATGGCGGACAAGGACGCTCGCGGCATCCTCGAGGCGCTCGAGCCGGTGGTGTCCGACATCGTGGTGACCCGCAACTCGTCGCCCCGCACCATGACCGCCGAGGAGCTTGCCGAGGTAGCGATACCCATCTTCGGTGACGAGCGGGTCCACATCGAGCCGCGGCTGGACAGCGCGGTCGAGACGGCGGTCTCGCTCGCCGAGCAGAGCGGGGATCCCGAGGAACCGATCTCCGGTGGTGGCGTGCTGATCACGGGATCGGTCGTCACGGCGGGCGAGGCCCGCGCACTGTTCGGGATGGAGCCGGCATGACCGAGAGCACGCAGGGGCGAGTGCCCAGCAAGGACCCGATGAAGGGGTTCCGGGGCGTGATGGCGGGCACGCTGATCATGGAAGCCATCACGGTGGCGCTCGCGCTGCCGGTGATAGCGCGGCTCGGCGGGGGCATCACCAGTAGCCAGGGCTGGGCGGCGATGGCCGTCGTGGCCGCCCTGATCGCCTGCTGCTTCTTCCTGCGCAGGCCGTGGATCACGGCGGTGGTGATCGCGTTGCAGGTGGCGCTGATCGCGTTCTTCGTCAGTTCGAAGCCGGTCGGCGTCATCGGGCTGCTTTTCCTCGCCGTCTGGGGCTACCTGTTCTGGCTGCGTCGCGACGTCGCGAAGCGGATGGCCCAGGGGCGGCTTCCCAGTCAGCAGGAGCAACCGGAACAGTAGGACCACGCGCTGCCGGTGCGATGGGCCTTGATCGGACATCTATTGGCGCAAGCCCCGTCCTTCAGGGCGGGGATGGCCGATCCCGGTGTGTCGGCCGGGCAGCGGCCGGTGGAACGGGTACAGTCCAAGCCGCCGGGTACCGCCGGGCAGGCGGGAACCTCGCCACCGAAGGTGGCGAACAAGCCTGTGGAGACCGTGTAAGACCACATGAGAACGAGGCAGTGGTCGCTGAAGCAGGAAGCAGTGGCACCCGCGAGGGAAACCATCGAAGCGCGGCGCGAGCCGCGTGGGAACCCCCGTCCTTCAGGGCGGGGAGCATGTCAATACGCTGGCAGCGCACTCGTGCGAGAACGCGCGAGCAGGCCATCCCGCATGAAGGAGTACGGATCATCGTGAGTGAGCGCACGCTCGTCCTTGTCAAGCCCGACGGTGTCACCAGGGGTCTCGTCGGCGAGGTCATCTCGCGTATCGAACGCAAGGGACTCAAGCTCGCCGCGCTGCAGTTGCGCGATGTCGACAACGAGCTCGCATCTGAGCACTACGCCGAGCACAAGGACAAGCCGTTCTTCAACGACCTGCTCGAGTTCATCACCTCGGGCCCCGTCGTCGCCGCCATCGTCGAGGGGCCGCGCGCGGTCGAGGGATTCCGGCAGCTCGCGGGCGCGACCGACCCGGTCAAGTCGAACACCGGCAGCATCCGCGGCGACTTCGCGCTCGAGGTGCAGAACAACATCGTGCACGGCTCGGACTCGCCGGAGTCGGCCGAGCGCGAGATCAAGCTCTGGTTCCCCGAGGGCTGAGACCCGCCGACGCGTGAGGCGTTTTGGTTGCCAGGGCAACCAAAACGCCTCGTGATCACGGCACCAGCGCCGCCAGATCGAGGCCGGGCAGGCGGTCCGGGTCGGCGAGCACGTCGATGGCGACGATCCTTCCCCGCGTGATGGTGAAGCCCATCACCGACAACACCCGGCCGCCCGCGATGACGACGACACCGGCGGCCCCGTTGATCAGCGCGGGCCGCACGAACGGCGCGAAGCGGCTGAAGGTGATCGCCTGCGAGGCCACATCGCTCGCGCCGCGGATCGTCACGGTCTGGCGGGCGCGCGCCGCACCACCGTCGGACCGCAACAGGACATCGGGGTCGAGCACCGCGACGAGCGCGTCGAGGTCACCGTCGCGGGCGGCGGCGAAGAACGCGTTGACCACGTCGCGTTGCCGCGTCAGGTCAGGGTCCGGGATCGGCGCCGTTCCGCGCACGCGGCGGGCGCGGCTGGCCAGTTGCCGGGTCGCGGCCGGGGACAGCTCGATCATCGGAGCGATCTCATCGAACGGCACGGCGAACATGTCGTGCAGCACGAAGGCGAGCCGCTCGGCAGGCGTGAGCGTGTCGAGCACCACCAGCAGCGCCAACCCGACCGAATCGGCCAGTAGCGCTTCCCGCTCGGGGTCGGCGCCGTCCTCGCGGTCGATGATCGGGTCGGGCATGTGCACGCCGAGCGGCTCCTCGCGCCTTGAGTCGCGGGCACGCAGGATATTCAGGCAGATTCGTGCCACCACAGTGGTCAACCACCCGGCAAGGTTCGCCACCTCGCTGGTGTCGGCGCGATGGAGGCGCAGCCACGCTTCCTGCACGGCGTCATCGGCCTCATTCACCGAGCCGAGCATCCGGTAGGCCACCGCTCGCAGGCGCTTTCGGTGTTCCTCGAATCTCTCAAGCAGCCAGGCGCCGTCGTCCATCAGTCACATTCCTCCGTCGCGGGGTGTCAAAGAAGTAGAGACGAAAACCCCAGCCGAAGCGGAGATCATTGTGACACCAACCATCCTGCTCACCGGCGGTACCGGCAGGCTCGGCCGACTGGTGCTGCCACTCCTGCGGGATGCCGGCCACACCGTGCGGGTGCTCAGCAGGCGCGAGCACGAGCCCGCCGACGGCGTTGAGTACGTGACCGGTGACCTGCTCGCCGGCGAAGGGATCGAGCGCGCGATAGACGGCGCCGAGATCATCGTGCACCTCGCCGGCGGCCCCAAAGGCGATGATGAGGCGACCCGGAACCTGGTGCGGGCGGCGGTGCCGGCCGGTACCCGGCACGTGGTGTACATCTCCGTCATCGGGGCGGACAGCGTCCCGCTGGGTTACTTCAAGTCCAAGCTGGGCGCGGAGCAGGCGGTGGGAGGCTCCGGCCTGCCGTGGACGACGCTGCGCGCCGCGCAGTTCCATACCCTGGTGCTGACCGTGGTGGAGAAGATGGCGAAGCTGCCGGTGATCCCGGTCCCGGGCGGGCTTCGGTTCCAGCCGGTCGATCCTGGCGACGTGGCGGCTCGGCTGGTGGAACTCGCGCTCGGCAAGCCGGCAGGCCTGGTGCCCGACCTTGCCGGGCCGAAGGTGTACGGGATGGACGAGCTGATCCGCGGTTACTTGGCTGCGCGCGGCAAGCGCCGGTTGCTGATGCCGGTCCGGATGCCCGGGAAGGCCGGCCGGGCGTACCGGGCGGGTGAGAACTTATCGCTTGACGCCACCGCGGGTAAGCGAACCTGGGAAGACTTCCGGGACGAGGAGATGCCGTAGCGAAAGGCCCCGTCCATGAGGACGGGGCCTCGCGCGTGGTGCGGTATCAGCCCGCCAGAGCGCACGTAACGTACGCCTGAACCTGAGCCTTGGAACCGGACGGGTTGCTGGTGCGCACTGCCCAGCCAGTCGCATTCCAGACGCCGTCGCTCTCGGCGAGAGCAAGGATTGCAGGGCATGTCTGCCGACTCTGGAACCCTGATCGACTACGAGTCAGAAGCAGACAGGATCACTAACTAGCGGCGGTTGAAGAACCGGCGCCGCAAGGAGCAGCGGCACGCGGCGAACGTCAACCACATCATCTCGAAACAGATCGTGACCGAGGCTGAACGCACCTCGCGCGGGATCGCCCTGGAAGACCTGGGTGGCATCCGGGCCAGGGTACGGCTG
>WHSS01000170.1 GCA_009379975.1 Actinophytocola sp. | reverse complement strand
CACCGACCTGGCCTACTACACCGCGCCGGAAGACCCGAAGGACAAGTGGAAGCTGAAGTCGATCAGCGACCGGCTCGGCGATAACACCACCTTCGCGTATGCCGACCCGGACGGGACGGCCGGGTCGGACATCGAATCGGTGGTCACCGACGCCGAAGGCAACGGAAGCACGTACCGGATGGACGGCTACGGCAGGCCGACCAAGACGACCAACGCGAAGGGTGAGACCACGTCGCTGACGTGGGACGCCGATAACAACGTTGTGGAGCTGACGGAGGCGAACGGGGCCACCTCGGAGTGGCGGTATGACCCGAAGACGGGTTATCCGACGTCGATTCGGGACGCCGAGGCGGTGAAGAACAACACCGCGGCGACCACACTGCAGTACTCCACAGGGCTCGACGGCTACACCGCCGACCTGACGAATAAGACCAGTCCGGAGGGCCGCCGGTGGGCCTTCGGCCACGACGACAAGGGCAACCTGCTCACGGTCACCGACCCGAAGGGCACCTCGACCTCGACCGTGGGCGATTACCAGAGCAGCCACACCTACGACGATTTCGGTCAGTTGGTCACGTCGACGGACGCGAACGGCAACGCTACTGCGTTCGCCGACTACCACCCCGGTGGGTTCCCGAAGACGATCACCGACGCGCTCGGTAACGCCACGAAGAGCGTGTATGACGTGCGCGGCCAGGTCACCAAGGTGACCGACGCGAAGGGGAAGTCGACCACGGTGTCCTATGACGTGTTCGGCCGGCCCGGTGAGATGGTGGCGCCGAAGGACGCCTCCGCCGGGGAGTTGATCACCACCCCGGCGCCGACCTATGACGCCAACGACAACGTGACCACCTCGACCGCGCCGAATGGGGCGGTGTCGACGGCGGTCTACGACGCGGCGGATCAGGTGACCGCAGAGTCGTTGCCGAAGGACACCGCGACCGGGCCGGAGCGGAAGTCGACGTTCGCCTACGACAAGGTCGGCAACCTGCTCACGGAGACCCAACCGAAGGGCACCGCGAGCGCGACGGCCGGGGACTACACCACCAGCTACGTCTACGACGCGATCTATCAGCTTGCCTCGGTGACCAACGCCGACGGCGACAAGATCAGCTACACCTACAGCGACGTGGGTGATCTGATCAAGGTGGTGGATCCGCGCAAGAACGCCACCACCGACCCGGATGATTTCACCGCGAAGCACACGTATGACTCGGCGCATCGGCAGCTGAGCAGCACCGATGCTGAGGGTCATGTCAGCAAGACCGGGTATGACCTGGACGGCAACCCCGTGACGTCCACGGACGCGGTGAATAACACCACGACGTATGCGTTGGATGAGCGGGCGATGGTGGCGGCGGTGACGGTGCCACACAAGACGGGCGTCACCCGCACGACGAAGTTTGTCTATGACCAGGTTGGTAACCGCACCAAGGTGATCACCCCGCGCGGGGTGGAGACGACCGGTGAGGCGAATGACTTCGTGCACGAGACGGTGTTCGACGAGCTGAACCGGCAGAAGGAACAGTGGTCGCCGTATGACCCGGCGGATGCCCGCTACAACGCGCCGGACAAGACGCTGTTCACCTACGACAAGGTCGGCAACCTGGCGAAGGTGTCCGCGCCGCCGTCGGAAGGCCAGTCGGTGCGTAACGAGGAGACATACTCGTATTTCGACAACGGTCTGGTGCGCAGCTCGACGGATCCGTGGGACATCGTCACGAAGTATGACTACAACGATCTAGGGCAGCAGAAGACCCGCACCCTGGTGTCAGCCGGGGGCACGGAGCGGGCGATGTCGTGGTCGTACTTCCCGGACGGGAAGCTGCGGTCGCGTTCCGATGACGGTGTGCCGGTGGGCAAGCATGTTGCGCTGGTCGATAACAGCGACACCGGCAACGTGGCCACGACCGGTGCCTGGGACACCGACACCGCTGGTAGTGGGTTCCAGGGCTACAACTACCGCAAGACGTCGGCGGGGCTGGGTGCGAAGAAGTTCACCTGGACCCCGGTCATCCCGGCCGACGGGGACTATGAGGTGTTCGTGAAGTACCCGTCCGGGGTGTCGGGCGCGGCCACCGACGCGAAGTACACCGTCGATGACGGGAGCTTGCTGCCGCCGACCAGGACGGTGGATCAAACTACCCGTGGCGGTGACTGGGTATCCATCGGCTCCTACAGCCTGCAGGAGGGCAACAAGGCCACCGTGTCGGTGTCGGATCAGGCCACCGGGACGGTGCTGGCCGACGCGGTCAAGCTGGTGCGCGACACCACCGGCGATCCGGCCGACACGGAATCGAAATCGTTCGAGTATGCCTATGACGTCAACGGCAACCTGACGTCTCTGACCGATGGCAGCTCGGGTGCCGAGGTGGACGCCTACGACCTGTCCTATGACGGGTTGAACCAGTTGTCGTCGGTGGCTGAGAAGGCCAGGGGCACGGTGGAGAACACGACGTCGTACACCTACGACGTCAACGGCAACACCCTGACCCGCGACCACGACAGCCAGGACGCGGTGTTCGCCTACGACGCGCGGGATCTGGTGGAGCAGGTGACCAACACCCGCACCGGCGGCAGCGCGAAGGTCACGTCCTATGGCTACACCGCGCGCGGGCAGGTCGCCTCCGAGGTGAAACCGAACGGCAACACGGTGGCCTACGGCTACAACCTCGACGGCAGCGTCGCCTCGCAGACCGAGACCACCACCGGCGGGGGCCTGGTCGCCCGACACACCCTGGCCTATAACGCCAACGGGCACCGCATCAGCGATGCGGCGAAGGTGCAAAACGCCGACGACAAGTCGGCGTATCTGGACCACATCTATCACTACGGATTCGACCCGCAGGACCGGCTCGCGACGGTGGAGAAGAAAACCCCCGCCGGCGCCGTGGTGAAGTCGGAGGCATATGTGCATGACGCGAACGCCAACGTCGTGTCCCAGACGGTGGATAGCACGACCACGACGTTCGACTACGACCGCAACCGTCTGCTCACCGCCTCCTCGGGCGGCTCCACGGCGTCGTATAACTATGACCCGTTCGGGCGGCTCAACTCGGTGACCTCGGCGGGGAAGATCATCGAGTCCTACCGTTATGACGGGTTCGACCGCACCACCACCCACAAAAAGCTCAACGATGCCGGGTCGCTGGAGTCGACCACGTACGAGTACGACCCGCTCGACCGCACCCGCTCGAAGACCGCGGAAGGCACGACCACCGCTTTCGACTACCTCGGCCTGTCCGACAAGGTGGTGGCCGAGGAGGTCGCCGGGCAACTATCGAAGTCCTACGCCTATTCGGCGTGGGGCCAGCGGCTCTCGCAGGTCAAACACGACGCCGACGGTGGGCCGGAGGAGTCCCACTACGGCTACAACCTGCACTCCGACGTCGAAACGTTGACCGGCCCGGACGGCACCACGACCGGCACCTACGGCTACACCGCCTACGGCAAGGATGACGAGACCCAGTTCACCGGCGTGGATAAGCCCGACCCGGCCCAGCCGGGCGAGGAGCCATACAACGTCTACCGCTACCAGGGCAAACGCTGGGACCCGCACAGCGAATCCTACGACATGGGCTTCCGCGACTACAGCCCCGGGTTGAACCGCTTCCTCACCCGCGACTCCTACAACGGGGCGCTGGCCGACCGCAACATGAGCGTCGACCCCTGGACCGGCAACCGCTACGCCTTCACCGGCGGCAACCCCATCAGCCGAGCCGACATGGACGGCCACACCCCGTGCCTCGACGATGGCGACTGTAACGGCTACACCTACATGGGTCCGGAGAAAGGGCTGGTCAAGGACGCGCCGGAGGCTCAAGCCTGTCAGACATGCTACGAGCCAGGTGTAAAATTGGACGATCGTGCAGACCGGCTCTCTCTTGAGGCAATCTTGCGAGACTTCCGGGTTTCAGATGACCCCGATGGAACTGTGGAGTTCCCCAGCGGGGGTCTGGCGGGCCTCTTAGCGAACATAGCTGGAATGCAGCGCCAAACCCTCGCTGCGAGTGAGGCAGCAATTCTCGATGAGCTCAATATATTTGCGCTCAATGGTGTACGTGAGCGATTTCAAAAATCTCTGTGGGCGGGCGAGAAACAATATGGTGGCGTTGGTCAAACCGATGGAGTATCAGATGCGTTCCGGCATGCAACTTGGAATGCTATGCTTACTCGACTTCGCGGAGAGGATTGGACCGAGAGGTATACAACTGCGCATGAACGCAAGCCGAATGCAAACACCCAACTGGCTGAGTCGATGGATCTCTACAACAACTACATCGGCCGAAGGATCGCGGTCGAAAATCCACATGCGTCAGAGGACGCACTGATAGGGTTCATAGACGAGGCTGTTCGGAGCGGTAGACTTGTGATGATCCAGGAAGGGCGACTTGTGTACACTAATGCGAAGCCTTCGCCCATAGCTCAACTCACTCCGTATAACATGCGTTATCCTGGTGGCTGATGATGAAGCAGTGTGGATACAGCGCTCGTTTCGTGCTGATCGCAATCGTATTCGGCATCCTTGCTATGTCAGGTTGCGATAGCGACGCTGTTACTGTTGTAGACGATAAACGCCTTGATCGCAACCTGTCGAGCATCATACAGGGCGGCGGATCCGTGCACCTCAATGCATTTATCGCCGGCGACTGGGACGAAATCCGGATATACGCAAAAGATGCGTGGTCGAGAGAAGGTCTTCAGCGAGAGATAGGCCAAGATCTCGACATGCCAGATTACTATATGGAAAAAGGAAGCATAATCTTGATGGTGCGCGACGGTCGTGTAGTGCATGGTATTTCGATAGATACGTACTTAACTCCAGGCGCCTACCGCGGTGGTGTTGTCGTAAGGCTTGATGAGAATACGAAGGAACTGCAGGTAGGCGAACAATAGAGGGTTAACCTCGTTCATTCGCGCGACCGAAAGATCGGAGATTTCGGTCGCGGACAGGCGGCTTCGCGGAGTCGAAGCCTGGTGTCAGCAGACCCAGCTGTCGTGAACGGGCGGGTGCCGCCCGCCACCTCATTGGGTAACTCCGCAGCGGTACAACGCAACTCCCCGTGGGGTGTTCCCGGTAATGATGAGGAAGATAGCCAGGGCTGCGACAGCCTTATTTTAGGATGTGCGTGGTTTGTGCTATATCGGCAGGTGAACGTCAAAGTTTGTGATCTTTGTGTGAAGTCCGGCGGGCGACTGCTCGGGGGATAGCGTGTCCGGGCATGGAAGTGGCCTCCTACCTGCGATGATGCGATTGCTGCCCAAGATCATCGCCGGGAGCAGAAAGCCACCGTTGTCAGTGTCGCATGCGCCGGAGTCGTCCCGCTCGGCCACCACGGGATCGGATGCGGTACTGGAGGTGGGCGCGCCGGCTGGTAGAGATGCTGAGTCAGGTGCCGGATCCGCGCAAACCGGGCAGAAAGCGCCATGAGATCGGCGCGGTGCTGGCGGTCACTGTGTTCGCGGCGCCGGCCGGCGCCGGCAACTTCCGGGAGGCCGGGGACCGGGCCGCCGACCTGCCGCAGGGGCTGCTGGCGCTGGCCGGGTGCCGTCGGGACCCGGTGACGGGCCGCTATGTCGCGCCCAGCGAACCCACGATCCGCCGCATCGCCCACGACATCGACGCCAACGCTGCCGACGAGCAAGTGTGCCGGTGGCTGCGCGAGCAGGTCGCCGCCACTGCGATCGCCGAGGACCGCGATCACGCAGACCCCGACGGACACGGCGTGATCGGCGTGGCCATGGACGGCAAGACCATCCGCAACACGCTGGGACCCAGCGGCCCCGAAGGCGGCGAAGTGAAGCTGTTCTCGGCGATGCTGCACCGGGAAGCCGTGGTGATCGCCCAGCTGCGGGTCCCGGACGGCACCAACGAGATCACCCAGGTGGCCGCGCTGCTCAAAGACATCGACCTCACCGACGTGGTCGTCACCGGAGACGCCGCGCACGCCCAGCACAGCACCGCCGTCCACCTGACCACCGAGCGAGGTGGGGCATACGCGCTCACGGTGAAGGGCAACCAGCCGACCCTGCTCACCCAGATCGCCGCTGTCCTGCCCCCGGCGGTGCCCGGTACCGAAGACCACGTCGAGGTCGACAAGAGCAACGGCAAGATCGTGCGCCGGTCCATCTGGGTCGCCCCAGCCGACGGCGTCGACTTTCCCGGTGCCGCGCAGGTCTTCTGCATCCGCCGCGACACCTTCGACCACCTGGGCAACCACCTGTCCAAGGAGGTCGTGCACGGCGTCACCAGCCTCACCGCCCAGCAGGCCACACCCGAGATCATCGCCCGGCTGATCCGGCGACACTGGGGCATCGGTCGGGTAGCGGGGGCGCATTGCTGCTAGGGTCCCCTCCCGCACCCGACGTGCGGCTCTCACCGCATCGGGCGCTCCACGTGTCTTACCCGTTGGTCAGCCACCGTGGTGGCTGCCGGTTTCGGGTCCATGGGGTCGCGATGTTGCTGCCGCGGTAGCGGTAGCGAGTCACAGCGACGCTGGATGCGCCGGTGAACACGGCCCCGTTGTGGGCGAATCTCCGCCCCTGATCGCAGAAGCGATGGCGGAGTTCCTTCATGGATAGCCCGGTCTTGCCCGCGTACTTGGCTCGTGTCCAGCGCATCAGCCGGTTCCACGCATGGGAATCGACTGGCCGCGCAGGCCGCCCGCACGGTGAGCACCGGCGGCGAAGGCCTACAGGCCGCCGAGTTGGCGATCCGCACCGCGATGATGCAGCTGGGCTCCGGTCTGGGGTTTGCCGCACACCCCCTCGGCGATTGCCGTGCCCACCATGTCGTCCGCCATCATTACCCTTCAGAGTCACAATCCGCCCAGAGCGGAGGAACAGAATGTATCCCATGTTTGGGTCGAGCACACTGGATCGCCCGCTGATCGAAGAAGACAAGAGTGCCGATCCCGATATGGCCAACATGGGCTCTCGCTGGTACGGCACCGGCACCGGCACCTTCGCCTCCCGCGACACCGTCGCACTCGACCCCCGCGGCCAACGCCAACGCCAACCGCTACACCTACGGCCCTCAATCACACCGACCCGACAGGCGATGGCATTCCGATCTGTGGCCAGCTGACCAGCAGCCATGCGAGTGAGGGATAGATCGCGATCGCGCGAGCGCGGAGTCGCCGGACATGTGACCAGCCGAAGGCGAGGAACGCCACGCCCGCGCCGAGCAGCAGGCATTCCTACGCGCTGCGAGCCATCAGCAGCGGCAACTGCGGTCCGGTCGGCTCGGGGCCGTGCGGGGCCGTGCGGGGCCGTGCGGGGCCGTGCGGGGCCGTGCGGGAACAGGGAACGGGAACACGGCGAACGCCGGGATGGCGAAGCCGACGGTCACCAGGATCACCTTCGTGCGGATGGATATGCTGAGCCTCCTTGCGGTGCAGCCCCGGAGTCGGCCCACGGGCTGCGCAGACGCGGTACCGCGATGACCAGTCAGCCCGGCCCTGGCTCGAACCAGCGGTCGCGCTCGGCTTCCTCTGTCCGGGATCGTGCACGCGCCACCCCGTCGCCCAAGATCGCCAACACCCGAGATCATGGCGAACCACCCCGGCCACCCCGACACCGGGGGCAGCATCAGCGCAGGTCAGGCCTTAAACGTTGGATATTCCGCGAAGATGTACAGCTACCCCGACGTCGGTGCGGCGGTACCGGTCGGTGGCGACTCGGCCGCTGATCCCCGGCCTCGTTGGCCCACGGTCACGCTGCGTTCGCGGCCCTGCGGGGCCGCGTCGAGCTCGAGCTCGAGCGCAGGGCGGTCCGCATGCCGACCAATCGATGGAACACGAACCGTTCAGCGGCACGTTCACGTTCGCAGGCCCACGGCGTCGATAGGTCGAAATTCAGACCAGAACAGGCTAGAATCGAGACCATGACTGCTGCAACGCCCATCCCGCTATCCGAGGCCAAGGCTCAGCTGTCCGCGCTGGCCCGGCGCGTCCGGCAGCAGCACGAGCGGTTCACCTTGACGCGCAACGGTGAGCCGGAGGCTGTCCTGTTGTCGGTCGACGACATCGAGGGACTTGAGATGACCCTCGAGATCCTCGGAGACAGCGAGTCGGTGCAGCGGATCTCCGAGAGCCTTCTTGAGCTGGGTCGCGGGGACGCTGGTGTCGACCTGGCCACTGTTCGTGCCGATCTCGCCCGGCGCCGTGCCACCGGCGGCTGATGTCGGCATCAGGTCAGCGCTACGAGGTCCGATTCCAGTCGTCCGCCCGGCGCGCGATCAGCCACCGGCTTCCGGAGTCGGTGGCGGCGGCCGTGCTGGAGTTCTGCGACGGTCCGCTGGCCGACAACCCGCAACGAGTCGGCAAGCCGCTGTTCGGCCCGCTCGCCGGTTGCCATGGCGCCCGGCGTGGCACGTATCGGATTGTGTACCGCATCGACGAATCGACTCGGACGGTCCACGTTCTCGATATCGACCATCGCGCGGACGTCTACCGCCCGCGCTGAGCTTCCCCCGAGGCGGTGTTCGACGAGCTGAGCGACCTGCGCAATGGGATGCGCTGGAGTTCGAAGATGCGCTCGGTCGAGCTTCTCTCGGAGGAGCCGATCACCGTCGGGTCACGACTGCGCGCCGGTGGGCTGGATCACCGGGGAACGACGTCGTCTACCGCGAATACGAGCGACCCGCGCGCTGGAGGACGGAGTACTCGTCGACGCTGATGCTCGTCGAGGTACTCAGCCGACGCCGGGACATCAGGTCTCAGTTCGCGATCTGAAGACTCGAAACCGGACGCCACACGATGGGTGTTTCCGGGTCGACCGTGCCAGGGTAGGGAGCCGACAGTCTCAGTGACCTGCTGACGGATCAGCCCGGCCGCGACCGGTACGACCCTCGCCGGATCGGACATGTCCAGGCCGGGCCGCTTGCCAGCCGGCCGACCTGGACGCCGGGTCCCGAGGCGCTCCGGGCGGTGCTTACAGTAAAGCGTGTTCGTCACCTTGATGGCCGTCAGCGCACTGTCGAATGCGTCGACACCGTCGCTGTTGGTCAAACATCCCAGGTTCACCCTGGTCAATCCCGGCAGGGTGATGACCGCAGTGAGAGTCAGCGGCGCGTGGCCGGGTAGGTCACTCACTAAAGAATGCTCCGCCGTACGGGTTCATGTTTACCACCGTGTCGACGATCCCCGTGGTGCCGCGCCTCAACACGCAGCTCGCTTCCGCGTCTTCATCCTGGTTTTGCAGGGTAGTCCGCGCGGTGACGACGTAGCTGCCCGCGCGGCGATTGACCGCGGCGACCTCGCGGACGTTGAGGTTGGACAGAATTCCCTGCCGTTGCGGCCGGTTGTCGAACCACGCGTCGCTGGTCCCCGCGGGACCGGCCGGGCCTGCTGGTCCTCGCGCGCCATACTCGTGCCGAGTACGTCGACAGGACGGACCTGCTCGATTCGGCGCGTGGCGAGGGCCGTCCTGCCGGGCCCGTCGCCGTGGGATCTGCGACCACCCACTGCGCCGCACCGATCGACGTGGTCTACACCCGGGTCGACTCCGAGGAACCGCAGACTCGACAAAGCGATACGAAGCGATCGTCAAGCGGCGGCCGATGTTCTTCTGCCTCAACGTGACGCGAGACCGCGAGGTGGACCTCGCCGACCAGCAGCGCACGCACGCCGAGTTCCTGCGAACCGTTCTTCCGTCCGGCGCGCCCTGGGAAGCCGACCAGGGGTGAGGCTCGCGCACGGGCAGCACGCCGTAGGATGCTGCACGTCCGGTCGTCCCCCCCATAACAAGGTGCGATGTGTCGAAATGCGTGTACGCGTTCGATCCCGAAGGGGCGAACAACACGGCAGCAACGGTCTAGCGGCTGGCCCGATCGGGCGGCAAGCGCGTTCTCGACATCGGATCCGGGCCGGGGCTCGTCTCCCGGATCCTGGCCAACGAGGACGACCGGGACGTCACGTGCATCGACGCCGATCCGGTCGCCTTGGCGGAAGCCCGCAGCGCGGGAATCACCAAGACGTTCGAGGTCGACATCACCAAACCGGGCTGGACGTCGGCGTTGCCGGAAGCGCGGTACGACGTGGTGATTCTCGCCGACGTCCTCGAGCAGCTGCGCCGGCCGCAAGATCTACTCAGTACCATCCGCGAGCAAGGCGTCGTCGCTCCCGATGGTCTCCTGGTCGTCAGCGTGCCGAATGTGGCGCACGAGTCCATGATTGCCGAGCTGCTGTGCGGCCGTCTCGACTACACCGCGGCTTGCTCGACGAGACACACGTCAGGTGGTTAACCAGGCCGGCATCACGACGCAGCTGGAGTCGAACGGCTTCGGTGTCTCACAGGTCCATCGCACGTTCCGCAGCACCGAGCAGACCCCCAGGCTCATCGCAAGATAGAGCTACCCGACGCGGTATGGGACGCGCTCGGCGAACTCGGCGACGATGCGCGCACCT
>WHSS01000214.1 GCA_009379975.1 Actinophytocola sp. | reverse complement strand
GGTACGAGGGTGCTGAGGACCGTTTGGAAGCCGGCGAGTCGTACCCGTCCGGCACGAAGTCCCACGCGGGTGGCCAGTTCGACGGATGCGGCGTCCACTCGCCCCAGGATCTCCCTCGCCCGCCCCGCCAACAGCTCCCCTTCGGGGGTGAGCCGGATTCCACGGCCCACTCGTTGGATGAGCATGGCTCCGGTGGCGGCTTCCAGTCGCCCCAGGTGGTGACTGACCGACGGCTGGGAGTAATGCAGCTCCTTCGCGGCTTCGGTCACCGATCCATGGGGGCGACCGCCTCCAGCACCTTGAGGTGAGTCAGGTTCAGCATGGATCAAGTTTATCTATGAGAGCTAGGCGGACTTGGCATTAGACGTCATGACATCGGGACAGCCATCATCGCTCCATGACAGACCTGATCCGACGAAGCTCGACCAGCAGAAGGAGCACCAGCCATGTCTCTCGCCCGTGTCCAATTCTTCTCCATCTCACTCGACGGCTTCGGTACCGGCGAAGGTCAGACCCTCGAAGCACCGTTCGGCCATGCCGGCGAACGGCTGCACGAGTGGATGTTCGCCACCAGGCAGTGGCGCGGGCCCGCCGAGCCGGGCGGTAGTGGCGGCGTCGACGATGTGTTCGTCAAGCAGCACGATCAGGGGATCGGCGCCGAGATCATGGGTGCCAACAAGTTCGGCCCACGCGGATGGCACGAGGACCCGGAATGGCAGGGCTGGTGGGGTCCCAACCCGCCGTTCCACACGCCGACGTTCATTCTCACCCATCACCCGCACGCGCCGATCGAGATGGAGGGCGGCACGACGTACCACTTCATCGACGCATCGCCTGCCCAGGCGCTCGAGACAGCCCGCGAGGCCGCATGTGGCCAGGACGTCCGCGTCGGCGGGGGAGCCACCGTGATCCGCGAGTTCCTTGCGGCCGGGCTCGTCTACCACATGCACATCGTGGTTGTCCCGATCCTGCTCGGCCGGGGCGTACGCCTCTGGGACGGGATGGAGGGCCTAGAGAAGGACTACGACGTCGAGGCCACCTCTTCGCCCAGCGGAGTCACGCATGTGACGTTCACCCGTGCGGGCGTCTGAGCCGCCTCGGCCTAGGCGACCGCGGCCAGTTCGACACCTGCGTGGCAGTCACAACCGCGGGCGAGGCTCTCGCAGGTGGCGGTCAGCTCGTGCCGCATCGGATCGCCGTCGGCGCACCCGCTGTCCGTGCACGACAGGGCGCCGTCGTGGTGCTCGATGAGCGTGCCATGGCAATGATCGAGCTCGGCCGCACAGCTTATGCAGTTCTTGCTCATTCCCACTGCTTCCTTTTTGTTGCTCATTGCTGAGCATTGATCGGATATTTCGCTCTCCGCCCTCGCGGGCTGGAGTCCTGGACCGGCAGTCTGGTCCGGCGGCGGTCGATCCGCTCCTGAAGGAGTTCTTTTACCCGGTCATGCCGGGTCCAGAGGGTGATGCCAGAATCACCGTCTCGTTTCAGGATGTTGACCGCAGCCGCATGGTCTGCTTGCCACACCACCCCGCACTGGGTGCAGTGAAGCCGGTCCCGTTGACGCTTACCGAGGATCCGGCAGCAGGGGGCGACTTGTGAGGTGTAGGCAGCGTTGACCAGCGACAGCGCAGAACCTCTGCGCTCTGACACTGACGTCAATGCCTCCGCCGTCACGCCCTTCGTCCAGGCCGCGAGACGACGATTGGTGTTCTTGCGGAGCTTCTTCCGAGACACAAACGGTCGAGTGAGGTCTTCGGCCACCACCTGCGCGGCCTTGTCGACGACCGCGTGAACAGCCGTGAAAGTAGTCGTACGCACCCGGGATTCGAACCTAGCTCGGCGCCGGTTGCGTTTGACCATTCCGAGGTTGTTGGCCTTGATCCGGTCGGCTTTCGCCGCGTCTCCGGCCTTGTGCGCCTTCTCCGCCATGGATCGGATCTTCGCCCGCCGGGCGTTGGTTGCCTTCAGATAGTCCGACTCGGTACGCAACAGGCCGCCAAGGTTCCGACCGTGATGGTTGCCGTCGGAGTCGGTGAGGACTTCGGTGTAGCCCTTGTCGACTCCGAGTTTCGCGTCCCCGCAGGGGCGGGACTCGCGCAGATCTGGCGCGTCGACGGCGTAGTGCACTTCGGCCAGGCCCTCACGCAGGATGATCCGCAGTGTCCCGCAAGGGGCGACGGTGGTGTTCAGGGGGATCGTGACCGTCTTTCGCCGGATCAGCGACGGGACCGCCAGCCACACATTCCCGCCTTCGGCGAGGTGGTAGGTGCGGTACTGATCGGAGCGGACGACGATCTGATTGTTGGTGTGGTTTCGGCCGCGCTTCCAGTGCTTACGCATCAGGCGCCGCAGGAACGGATCGTCCGCCCACGTGTCACGCTTAAGTGCGACGTAGGCGGCCTTACGCTCCTCATCTGTCTTGTAGTGACGGTGGATCGCCTTGCGCACCGGAACCTTGGCTGCTTCACGGTTCGCTTTGATGTCGGCGACCGCGTCACGAACGGTTTCCTTCCAGGCGTTGGCCAGCACGCCGAATGTGTCGGCGGTTCCGTCGGCCATCCACTCATCACGGGTGGCGCGATCAGAGACGCGAACACCGGCAACGGATCCGTACCGTTGCCACACCAGAGAACGGACCCGGCCCAGCAGCTTCGCCTGCTCTTCGAGCTGCCCGCGCTTTCCGGCGTTGAGATTCTTGCTGTAGGCGATGCGAGTGAGCTTCACCGGCCACCACCAAGCTCGGCCTTGATGCTCTTCTCGTAGCGATGCAGCCCGGACAGGCGAGGAGAGAACGTGCGCACGATCGCCAAAAGGTCCTGGACCATCTCCTCCTGGGGGGATAAGGATTCCTGGTTGGCAACAACGAAGTCGCAGCAGTTCTTTTTCGCTACGTGCTCCAGGTATTCGTACCCGAACCGGGCGAGCCTGTCCTGGTGTGCCACCACCACCGTTGCCACCTCCCCTCGCTCGATCTGCTCCATGAGCGCCAGGAGCTTCTTTCGCTTGAGGTTCATCCCGCCGCCGATTTCACGGATCCATTCGTCCACGGCGAGGCCTCGTCCACGGCAGAACTCCTCCATCGCTTCGACCTGCGAGGCAAGGTCATCTTTCTGCCGGGTGATGACACCCGGCGGTACACGATGACCTTTCGGGCGGATTCATCGAAGCCGGGGTTGCAGGGCCTGGCGGATCTCGGAGTCGTCGAAGTACCGCTGACCGGTCGCGGTCCGCTTAGCCGTGATGCGTCCCTCTCGCTCCCACCGCCGATCAGTGGAAGCGGAGCGGTTGATCCGTTTAGCGAACTCGCCGATCCGATACATACCGACCTCTATACACAACAATGAGCAGCAGTAGTCAAGAACTAGTGTCTAGATCAAACCTCCTCTGCTAGTGCTCCACCTCCCTTCGTATCACCGGGCCTCGCCGAGACGTGGTATCTGACGCGGCGTGTCGGCAATGGCTGGCATGATCGGCTACGACGCGGGAGGCTGGGGGCACGGTGGGCGGCTGGCGAGAGGTGGCGACCTGGTGGCACGTGTTGCGGTCAGTGTGGACGGGCAGCGCCTCGACCTGACCAACCTGGGCAAAGTTCTCTATCCGGCGGCGGAGTTCACCAAGCGGGACGTGATCGACTACTACCGGCAGGTCGCCCCGCACATGCTGCTCCATCTGGCTGATCGCGCCGCGACGCTGCGGCGGTTTCCCGACGGCGTCGACGCGGCGTCGTTCTACGAGAAGAACGTGGCCCGGCACGCCCCGCGCTGGGTGCGAACCGCACGGCTGGGCAGCATGCGTCACGAGGGCAGTGACCCCAACGATTACCCGATCGTCGCCGATCTCCCCACCCTGGTGTGGGTGGCCAACCTGGCGGCGCTCGAAATCCATGTGCCGCAGTGGACGGTCACGTCCGGCAACGGGCGTAGCACGCCGGACCGCCTGGTGTTCGACCTTGATCCCGGCCCGCCCGCCACGGTGGTGGAATGCTGCCGGGTCGCCGAGCGGCTGCGCGAGATCCTGCACGACGACGGGCTCGACGCGTTCGCGAAGTCCAGCGGCTCGAAGGGAATGCAGGTCTACAGCGCGGTGCGAACCGAACGCGCCGAGGACACCTCGACCTACGCCAAGGCGGTCGCGCGGCAGCTGGCCAGAGAGAGCCCTGGCGAGGTCACCGCAACCATGACCAAGTCGCTGCGCACCGGCAAGGTGTTCATCGACTGGAGCCAGAACAACCCCGCCAAGACGACGGTCGCGCCGTATTCGCTGCGCGCCAGGGAACAGCCGACCGTCTCCACCCCGGTCACGTGGGACGAGGTCGAAGCCTGCGCGGCGCCCGCGGATCTGACGTTCACCGCGGCGGACGTGCTGACCCGCATCGATGACCATGGGGATCTGTTCGCCGGGCTGCTGGCAGGCGGTGTGGCACTGCCGCAGATGTGACGGCTCAGCCGGGTTCGTTCCTGGGGACGATTTCCACCGTGTCGCCCACCGAGGCGCGCAGTGTTCCCAGCTCGGGCAACAGTCGGCCGGAGTGGGTGCGCACGACGACGCGCTCGCCTGTGCCGTCCGCCGCGCGGGCCACCTGTGAGAGCGCGTCCATCAGCCCTTCGGTCTCGGAGCCGACTTCGGCGAGGTCCACGATCAGCGGCACGACGCCGCCGCAGGTCGCGGTGAGCAACTCCCTGCGCAGCTGGACCGCGGCGGAGACCGGGACATCGCCCGACAGCCGTGCGACCGTCGCCTCGCCCATCATGCCGATGTCGAGCTCGTGCTGGCGCGGCGTTTCCGGCGCGGCCGCCAGTTCATCCTCGGTCGGCACCCGAAGCTGCGAGCGCAATGTGACCGTGGTGCCATCGGGTGTCCGGTCGATCCGCACCCGGTCAACGCATTCCTGCATCATCAGCACGCCACGGCCGCCGTTGCCCTCGGTCGGCCGCGCGGGCTTCCAGCGCCCGTTGTCGGCGATCGTCACCGTCACCGTGCGGCCAGACTCCCGCTTCGCCGTGAGGCGGACCGTGCCTGCGGTGCGGTTGCGGTAGGCATGGGTCATGGCATTGGTCGCGGCTTCGTTCATGGCCAGCACGATCCGGTCGGCAAGCTCTTCGCAAGCACCCGCTTCGGCCAGCCATGCGGTCAGCGAGTCCCGGAGGCCATGGAGATGTTCGGCTTCGGCGCGCACCTCGACTATCAAAGGCTCTTGCGGGTGCTCTGTGGTCGAGCTCACCAACTTCTCCCTGGTAGTGATAACAAGGTGTCCGGCTGAGTGTAAAGCGTGTTAGCGCGTGGGGTACCGCATGTCGCGGTTCCTAATCACACCTGGCGAGATAAGGATATGGTGGCAGTTGAACCAACACGCCGTGCTCCTTGAGTACTGAAATCGATCACGGCTACCGTGGACATGGCTCCAGGAGGTCCGATGGCTGAGTCCGATTCGACTGCCCGCGCCGATGCCGAGCGCATGATCTCGATAACTCAACAACGTCAGGAAAACGGGGTAGTCGTTCTGGCAGTGGCAGGTGAGCTCGATCTGCTCACCACGCAGGGCTTGGAGGAGCGGCTCAAGGAGGTCCTTTCGCCGCCGAACGCTGCGGTGGTGCTGGATCTGTCGGGAGTGCAGTTCCTCGGCTCGGCCGCGCTGTCCACGTTGCTGGCCTGCGCGGAGTCGGCGAAGGTCGGCGGTGTCGATTTCAGGCTGGTGGCCACCGAGCGCACGACGCTGCGACCGCTGGAGATCACCGGCGTGCAGTCGAGCTTCACGATCTTCGATTCGGTCGAGGAGGCGGTCAGCTCGGTGTCCTGATCCGGGCACGACACGCCGCAGCGAGCTGACAAAGCGACGTAAACGCTGACGCCAATCGGCCGGGGTCACTCATCTGAGCGGCCCCGGCCGATTGACGTTTTCTTCGTCTTATCCTTCTTACCCGCCTTCACGCTGCAAGCGCCGCTGCAGCATCTCCTTACCCTGGTCGGCGGCCTTCTGATTGTTGTGCTGAATCTTGCGGAACCACTCCGCGAGCTCGGCGTCGCCCTCACGCTCGGCGTCGGCTGCGTAGGTCTCCATCTGCCACACGTAGTGCAGTGAGGCCTGCAGCACGCTGATCAGGTTGTAGTTCTTGTCCTTCGTTGCGGTGGGGGGAGCGGCAGTCATGATTTCGCCTTCCTCTCGGTTACCTGGAGGGCTATGCACTAATCGGCTACCCGGGCGCAGCCGTTCTAATCACCTGGTGATTCGGCGGGCTCGCCCGGATATCCGCCGACCGCGACCCTCACTGGCCTTCATCGCGCAGCGTGATGTGGACGGTCCCGGCCGCGATGAGCGCGATGACGCCGAAGAAGATCAGCGGCAGGCTCATTGAGATGATGCCGGGGACCAGGATGCCGAGCGCCACGACATAGGTGGCGATGTGCATCAGGCCGGGGGCGTTCGCGGCCCGGCCGCTGGCCGAACCCTTCTCCAGGTTGTCAGCAAAGTCGGGATCGGTCGCTTCGAACCATTGCTCGATGCGCCGCAGCTCCTGTTGTTCGTGCCGGCTCAACATCGGTGTGCTCCGCCGTGTCGGATACATTCGAATCGCGAGTACCCGCCGCGCTTGTGACGAAACGCGGGTGGCAACACTGGGAGACATCTTCAGGCGCGGTAGGGGCCGCGGTCCTCGATGCCAGGGGAGACCTCGGGTTCCGGCCCCTCCTGGCCTGCCACCGGGGTGACCACCGGGTCGTAGAGCGCCTGCCGCTCCCGCTCGCCCCGCGCCGGAGCGGCCGGCGCTTCGGCTTGCTCGTTCTCCCGGAGCCGGGCCAGCAGCCCGAGCGCCGCCGCGTGCACCAGGGCGACCACGAGCAGGACGACGCCTAGCCGCGCGACCATCCCCTGTATTCCGGTACCGCCGAACTCGATGGTGGTGATCAATGCGAGCAGCCCGAGCGCTACCAGGTGAAACAGCACGGCGACGAGCCGGACGAGCGAGGCACCCGACCGGCCGCCGCCATAGTTGGTCAGGTAGCGCTTGCCGCTCTGGTAGAGGATCTGGCCGTCGATCACGACGACCGCGACGCCTGCGAGCAGCAGCATGAGGTAGTTGTCGTTGTCCATCTCGTCTCCAGAATCGTCCGTGCGATGGGCGCTCGGGCTTCCCGGTCCGAGGCGTCACCGACGGATGTCTCGTTTCACGCCGTCTCATCCGTCTGAGGGCTATTGGAGGACTACCCGTAGGCGAGCACCCCCACACGTGCTGTAACAACGGCGTTGCGGTCGCCACCGCCGGCTTGGCAACGGATTAGCGCACTTGATTCGGGGTAGTCGGTGCCCATGCGACGCTATGATGAGCGCCAGGCGGCCGACGGCACGATCGACGACGAACAGCCTGAGGCGGATGCCCTGGAGCAGCGCATTGCGGCCCGTCCGATGGATGAGGCATCGGTCACGACGGTGCCGGACCGGGAAGCCAGCGACGGTGATCTGGCCGATCAGGCCGAACCGGTCGACTTCGACGATTACGAGGAGGAGCGGGACGGCGACCTGTAAGCGCGGCCCAAGCCACCGCAAGATCACCTGGGCTCCGCAAGCCCAGCATGTTCCCCGCGGTGGTCGTATCTCCTCACGCCGCCACGTCCATGGTCACCAACTCCGGTCGCAATTAGAGGTGGTGGTGGTGGGCGTAGTTTCTTCGGGGTGTTTGTTGCGGGTCGATGAATTTGGGTGGGACGCATTCGGGGTGGCCGTCGGGGGTCATGATGATGTCCCATTCGGAATGGTGTATTAATCGATGGTGTTCGGCGCAGAGTAGGCAGAGATTCGCGATATCCGTCGGGCCTAGATCAATCCAGTGGCGTATATGGTGCGCTTGGGTCCATTCCGCCGGACGAGTACAGCCGACGAACACGCAGCCTTTGTCG
>WHSS01000256.1 GCA_009379975.1 Actinophytocola sp. | reverse complement strand
GACTTAACATAATGTGTCTTATCGGCGGTACGGTAAGGCCGGGGTAGGAGGGCGAGTTCTCGGACCACCCGAGCGAAACCCATGTCCAACGCGCGGGTTCGACAGTCACGTCGCCAGACGTTCCGGATGCCCCTGACGGTTCGCGTCGGTGCGGACATCGGGTTAGCACTTACAGCGACAGGTCGGGTGTCGTGAGTGGCTATCAGGGTTCTAACCCCGATCAGCACTCACGACCGCTCTACGTGCTGTTCGGGGTGCTGCGCCTGATCGTCGACGAAGACGAGTCCACGCTGCGGCCGGGGGAGATCGCGGAGTTCGACACCCGCGGGGCTTCGGTCAGGCGCCGACGTAGGCCGCCAGGTGCTCTCCGGTGAGGGTGGAGCGATCGGCAACGAGGTCGGCGGGTGTGCCCTCGAAGACGATCTTGCCGCCGTCATGTCCGGCGCCGGGACCGAGGTCGATGATCCAGTCGGCGTGCGCCATGACCGCCTGGTGGTGCGCGATGACGATGACCGACTTGCCGGAGTCGACCAGCCGGTCGAACAGGCCGAGCAACTGCTCGACGTCGGCGAGATGCAGCCCGGTGGTCGGCTCGTCGAGCACGTACACGCCGCCCTTGTCACCCATGTGGGTCGCAAGCTTGAGCCGCTGCCGCTCGCCACCGGACAGTGTCGTGAGAGGCTGGCCGAGCTTGAGGTAGCCGAGCCCGACGTCCTCCATCCGTTCGAGGATCTTGGCGGCCGCGGGCACCTTCGACCCGGCCTCCGCGAAGAAGGCGTGCCCCTCGGCGACCGACATCGCGAGCACCTCGCTGATGTCCTTCCCGCCGAGGTGGTACTCCAGCACCTCGGCCTGGAACCGCTTCCCCTCGCATTCCTCGCAAGGGGCGGAGACTGTGTCCATGAATCCCAGTTCGGTGTAGATGACGCCCGCACCGTTGCAGGCGGGGCAGGCGCCCTCGGAGTTGGCGCTGAACAGCGCCGGCTTGACGCCGTTCTCCTTGGCGAAGGCCTTGCGGATCGGGTCCAGTAGTCCGGTGTACGTCGCAGGATTGCTCCGCCGTGAGCCGCGGATGGCCGTCTGCTCGACCGAGACCACGCCAGCACCGTTCGGGATCGACCCGTGGATCAGTGAGCTTTTGCCGGAGCCTGCCACGCCGGTGATCACGCAGAGCACGCCGAGTGGGACGTCGACGTTGACGTTCCGCAGGTTGTTGGTGTCGGCGCCACGGATCTCGAGTGCGCCGGTCGGCTTCCGTACCTCCGGCTTGAGACGTGCCCGGTCGTCGAGGTGCCTGCCGGTGAGGGTGCCGCTCCCCCGCAGTCCGTCGACGGTGCCCTCGAACACCACCTCGCCACCGGCGGTGCCTGCCTCCGGGCCGAGGTCGATGACGTGGTCGGCGATCGCGATCGTCTCCGGCTTGTGCTCCACGACCAGTACCGTGTTGCCCTTGTCCCGCAGTTGGAACAGGAGGTCGTTCATCCGCTGGATGTCGTGCGGGTGCAGGCCGATGGTCGGCTCGTCGAAGACATAGGTGACGTCGGTCAGCGAGGAACCGAGGTGGCGAATCATCTTGGTGCGCTGCGCCTCGCCTCCCGACAGGGTGCCCGACGGCCGGTTGAGCGAGAGATAGCCGAGCCCGATCTGTACGAAGGAGTCGAGGGCGTGACCCAGCGTGCCGAGCAGCGGAGCCACCGACGGTTCGTCGAGGCCGCGGACCCACTCGGCCAGGTCGTTGATTTGCATCGCGCAGGCATCGGCGATGCTGATCCCCTTGATCTTCGATGATCGAGCGCCCTCGGTGAGCCGGGTACCGTCGCACTCCGGGCACACGGTGAAGGTGATCGCCCGGTCCACGAACCGCCGGATGTGCGGCTGCATCGCCTCACGGTCCTTGGCCAGCATCGACTTCTGGATCTTCGGGATCAGGCCCTCGTACGTGAGGTTGACGCCTTCGACCTTGATCTTCGTCGGCTCCTTGTAGAGCAGGTCGTGCTGCTCGCGCTTGGAGTACTTGCGGATCGGCTTGTCCAGGTCGAGACCCGCGCCTCGCAGGAGGCGGCCCTGCCAACCGTCCATGGTGTAGCCGGGGATGGTGAGCGCGCCTTCGTTGAGCGACTTCGTGTCGTCGTACAGCGCAGTCAGGTCGAAGTCGGACACTGAGCCCCGGCCCTCGCAGCGCGGGCACATGCCGCCGGTGATGTTGAAGGCGCGCCGCTCCTTGACGGTCTGCCCGCCCTTCTCGAACGTGACCGCGCCGGCTCCGCTGATGGAGGCGACGTTGAAGGAGAACGCCTGTGGCGAGCCGATGTGAGGTTGCCCGAGCCGGCTGAAGAGGATGCGCAGCATCGCATTGGCGTCGGTCACGGTGCCGACGGTGGAGCGCGGGTTGGCGCCCAGCCGCTCCTGGTCGACGATGATCGCGGTCGTCAGCCCGTCGAGTACGTCGACCTCGGGACGCGCCATGGTCGGCATGAAGCCTTGGACGAAGGCGCTGTAGGTCTCGTTGATCATCCGCTGCGACTCCGCGGCGATCGTGGCGAACACCAGTGAGCTCTTGCCCGAGCCGGAGACGCCGGTGAACACGGTCAGCCGGCGCTTCGGGATCTCGACGCTGACGTCCTTGAGATTGTTCTCGCGCGCGCCGTGCACGCGGATCAGATCGTGGCTGTCGGCAACGTGCAGCGAGGGCGGCGGTGTGTCCGCCTTCGTGGCCTTGCTCATCGTGTCTCCATCTCCTAGGCGGTGCCGCCTCCGTGGTCTCCGTCAGCCGCAACTAGGCCTGCCTGGCGCGATCTAACCAGATTCGACCCCTACGTCTGGTTCTCTTGGGTGCCGTTGTGTCGCGCCGCCCGGTTCAGCGCGGTGCGGCCTCCCACGTGAAGCCGTCCGGGTCGGTGAACGGTCCGGCATCGCTGCCGATCACGAGCCGGTGCGATCCAGTGCCGCTGGGAGAGACGCCGGCGTCCTTGGCGAGCTGGCGGTGCCCGTAGAGCGCCAGCTTGACGGGACTCGACGGAGTGGCGCACTCGACGTACTTACGGCCGAAGCTCTTCGCCACGGCGAGGCCGCGATCGACGTAGAACCGTTTGCGCGCTCGATGCGCCGCGTCATGAGGTAGCTGTACGGCGATCCGCCGTAGGCGAGCTTGAACTCGCGGCTGAGGTGCCCGGCCGACATGTGCGCGCCCCGGGCGAGCGCCTCGACGTTTAATGGTTCGGCGTACTCCCGGTCGATCCGGTCACGCACACGGCGCAGCCGCGCGAGGTCGCGCAGGTGCTGCGCTGCGGCGATGCTGGTCACGTGGGCGATCTTGCCACGCCGCGCCAAAGTTCGCCTGGCGCGGCTGGCGTCCTCCCCACTACACGTCCATTGTGATGAGTCGCGAGTGTGACGCTCGGCCCGACCTATCGGCTGAACGTCACACTCACACCGGGGCGTGATTCGTCACCGTGACGAAGGTGGCTCGCCTCCGCGGGTTCCTCATTGCCGGAGTTGCTCGGCCTCCTTGGCGACCCGAGCGATCTCGGTGGCCAGTACGCGAAGCTCGGCGGGCCGCGCGCCGTCGTCGACCGCGGTCAGCACGTCCTCGGCGGCACACCGGAGCTGAAAAAGTCGATCTTGCAGGGCCGCGAGCTCGGCGTCGGACAGGATGACAGCATCGTCCGGAATACCGCCACGCTGCATGGCCGCCCGGCGCTCATAGGCACGTTGACGGCAGGATTGTCCGCAGTACCTGCGCCGTCTGCCGACCGCTCCCCCATGGGGCAGGTGCACCCCGCACCACCCGCAATGCCGCGGACGGCGAGCCGCGCGCCACGACTGCAATTCGTCACGTGACGAATCGAGCACCTCTCCGGTGTCCATGCCTGCAGACTTTAGCTGTCCATCGCTTCGTCACCCGCCGGCCACGCCGACAAGGCACACTGGACTCTGTGACCTCCCGGTACTCGTACCTAGCGACACCGCTGCCGCGGGCCTTCGCGCATCGCGGCTGGCACATCGATGACCTGGACGGGTTCGAGAACTCGCTGCCCGCGTTCCGGCGCGCGGCGCATGAGGGCTACCTGCACCTCGAGACCGACGTGCAAGTGACCTCCGACGGCGTTGTCGTGGTGCACCATGACGCCGGCCTGGACCGCACCACCGACCGCCACGGCATGATCACCTCACTCCCCTGGTCCGAAGTTCGTCGCGCGCGCATTGCCGGTACCGAACCGATCAGCAGGCTCGAGGACGTCCTCGAAGAACTTCCCGAAGCCCGCTTCAACATCGATGTCAAATGCGACGCCGCCGTCGAGCCGTTCATCGAGGTCATCCAACGGACGAACGCGATCGACCGGATCGCCGCCGCGTCGTTCTCCGCCAGGCGCCTGGGCCGCATCCGCAAGCTCGGCGGCCCCAAGCTGGTGATGGCGATGGGCCCGTTGTCGGCGGGCGTCATCTGGCTCAACGGCAGGGTGCCGCGTATCCCACTCGGCCGGCTCGCTCAAGGCGCCATGGCACAAGTGCCGATCCGCTACGGCCAGCTTCCGGTGGTCAACGAAGCGTTCGTGGCCGCGGCGCACCGGATGGGCGTGGAAGTCCACGTCTGGACCGTCGACGAAGCCGACCAGATGCGCTCGCTGCTCGACATGGGCGTCGACGGGATCGTCACCGACCGGCCCGATGTGCTGCGCGACGTGCTCCGGGCGCGTGATGCCTGGTCGGCTGTCTAAGATCCCCGGTAGTCCTAAGCTGGCGGCTTCCCGTGCCACGCCGCCTTCCACGTCTTCGGCCCGAGGCGTCCGGAGTCGTTGATGCCGTTCGCGCGTTGCAGTGCGAGCACAGCGATCTTCGTCTGCTCGTAGTAGCAGCCGGTCCCTTGGAACGTGTGGTCGAGGTCGAAGTGGTTCATGCGCAACTGGAACGCCTTGAGTTCGGTCGCGCAGTCGCCGTAGGCGTAGACCACGCCCGGCCACGTCGGCATCGTCGACGGCCCGGTACCCGGATCGGGCTCGGGTGGCGGCTCCGGAGCCGGTGCCGGCTGCCCCGTCCCCCCGATGTAGGCGGATTCGGCGTAGGTCGGGACCCGCTTCGTGCGGGCGTCGGCGTCGTCGGCCAGGTCGAGAAACTCCCGGTTGGCGCACTCCCAGGGCTGCCAGCCGCGCATCCGGTACAGGTAGAGCGCCCGGAAGTCCTGCTCCTTCGGTGAAGCTTGATCGGGCCTGCCTTCGCCGCCGACACTGCGCCAGGTCGGCAGGTCGAACTGGTAGGCGCCGTAGTACCCCGAGCCGGTGTTGATGTGGTATCGATCGCTTGATTCGCACATCCGCAGCTTCGCCCAGTCCGCGCGCGGTGGATCCGCCGCGGCGGCCGTCATTGTCCCTGCCTGCACCCCGGTGGCCGCCAGGACGACCACAGCAACCCGTGCCATGACACGTATCCCATGACTACGCCGGTTACCGTTCATAAATAACACGGTAAACAACAGAATCAGAAACCACAAGAGTCACATTCAACACTTCAGTATCACATGACCCACCCATTCGCGGTGGTAATGACACGCCGATGGCGCGGCGAGCTCGCCGATTTTGGCCGAACGGAGTATCCGCCCAACGCGAAACGGGCACGATCCGCGCTGCTCCGCTCCGTCACCACCGGCGGCGAGTAGTCTCCGCTCACCAGATAAGACACATCACGAACG
>WHSS01000044.1 GCA_009379975.1 Actinophytocola sp. | reverse complement strand
GCCTCGATCGCCCTTGACTACACCCGGCCGGACTGGGCCGACGAGGTTCGCGCCGCTCTCGGCGGCCGGGCGGTGACGGTCGTGCTCGACGGAGTTGGGGGTGAGCACGGCCGCACCGCACTCGAACTGCTCGAGCCGGGCGGCAGGCTCCTGTTGTTCGGCTGGTCGGCGGGCGAGCCGGTGCGGTTGGATGCGTGGGACGTCGTCGGGCGTGGCATCACCGTCGCTCCCGCGGTCGGGCCCAAGCTGCTGAACCGTCCCGGAGGACTGCGTGAGCTGGAGGCCCACGCGATCGCCGCCGCCGCTGACGGTGAACTGGTGCCGGTGGTCAGTGCCAGCTTCCCGCTGGCCAAGGCCAGCGACGCGCATGCCGCGCTCGAGAGCCGAGGCACCGTCGGCAAAGTTGTTCTCAAGCCCTAGCCTCAGTTGACGCAGGTGACGCCCTTGGCGGTGATGGGGGGCTTGGCGCCGTCGCCACCGGCCCCACCGGTCTGGCCCTGTTGACCGTCCTGACCCTGCTGGTCCGGCGGCGCGGGCTCCTGCTGCTGGGCCTGCTTGCCCTGCGGCTGGCTGCCGCCACCGGCCATCGCGCCGTTCGCGGAGAAGTCGGAGCCGAGCAGCACGGTCACTTCACCGGACGCCAGCGCCGAGTCCGGCTCGGTGGCGATGTTCGACCCGAGTGCCGCGGCGACCGCCTTCGCCTTGGACTCCTCGTCGGGGGCGTGGCGGACCACCGTGATCTGGCGGGCCTCGGCGTTGTCGACACGCCCCTGGGTGAACCCCTCGTTGACGAGGTCATCGGAGACGGTGGCCGCGAGGCCGTCCACGCCCGCCGCGTTCAGCACGTTGACGGTGATCTGAGCGGGGTCCTCATCGCCGCCTGCCGCTTTGTCGCTCGTCTGCTCACCGGACAGTTCGGCGATGAACCGCCTGACCTCGGCGGGGTCGACCTCGACCGCGGCACCGTCCTCGGGCGTACGCAGTGCGAGGCTGCCGACCGGGATGGTGTTGAACTGGATCTGGCCGCCGGTCAGTCCGCTCATCTGCCGGGCGAAGTCGACGATGTCCCAGCCCTTGTTCAGCACGACCGACTTCTTGATCGAGTCCATCAGGTCGTTGAGCTTGCCGGGATTGCTCAGCGTGCCTGCCGACAGCGTCTTGCGGGCCAGCCCCGCCATGAAGACCTGCTGGCGTACCACCCGGTCCAGGTCGCCTCTTGGCAGCCCGTGACGCTGCCTGACGAAGGCCAGCGCGTCGGCACCGGAGATCGTCTGGCGCCCCGCTGGGAAGTCGGCGTGCGACTTGATTTCGCTGACGGCGTTGTTCAGGCACACGTCGATGCCGCCGATCGCCTTGGTGATGTCGTAGAAGCCCATCAGGTTGATCGAGGCGAAGTTGTCGATGGTGCGGCCGGTCAGCGCTTCCACGGTGGCGAGAAGGGTCTTCGCGCCCTCCTGGTTGGACCGCTGCTCGACCTCGGTGGTGTCGGTGACGCCGTCTGCCTGCAGCCGCTGCCGCTCCGCCGCCTTGCCGCGTGCGTACGCGGAGTTGATCTTGTGCTGACCGAAGCCGGGGATGTCGACGTAGGAGTCTCGCGGCAGCGAGATGGCGACCGCCTTGCTCCCGTCGTTGGGGATGTGCAGCAGGATCAGCGTGTCGGTGTTGAGCTCACCGTCGTTCTTGCCCGCCCGCAACTCCTTGAGCATCGCCTTCGACAGCGGCTTACCGTTGGCGTCCGTCCGGCTGTCGAGGCCGACCAGCATGATGTCGCGCGCACCGTCGGCGGGAAGCTCCTCGCCGCCGCCTTTGTCGATCACGTCGGCCACGACAAGCCCGGAGACGAGGCCCTGCATCGTCGCCCACACGTAGCCGGACATACTGAGCACGAGCGCGGCCACCAGGCCCATGGCGATCTTGCCGGCGAGCCGCGGAACATAGAGGGTGCTGCGCTGGTCGGGTAATGGCCTGCCTCGCTGCGGGGGCCGGGAGCCGGGTGGCGGGCGCCGTTCGCCGTAGCGGGGCGGTGGCCTGCGAACGCCGGTGGGGTCGCGCCGGCTGCCTGCCGTGGGCTGCCGCGCCCCAGGCGGGACAGATCGTGCGCCGGACGGGACGCGGCCCCGACTCCCAGGCGGGAGGGACCTGGGGCCCGCGGGGCCGGAAGGTCCGGAAGACCCCGGAGGAACAGGTGGTCCTGGAGGCTCTGAGCCGGCTGGCCGCCGTGGTCGGCGACGACGGGGATCACCGTCGTTCGACCGCGGCCGGTAGTCCACGCCCCTAGTCTCCCTTCGCTCCAGCACAACGACCCAGCAAGCGGCTCAACACTGACCCGCCCGCACTGACTCGCACCGCCCCGCGCAGGTCGACCTACCGAAAGGACGCACGATCACCCGTTCGGGTTGCCACGGTCTTGACTTCGGCGCGCCTGCACGCCTGCGCTGGCGGCATAGGCTATCGGGTCAATAGTCAAGTCGGTGTAGCGAGGGTGATCAGGGTGATCGTCGCCACACTTTGTCTCATCGTCCGAGGCCCCGGTAGGTCCACCCCGCGTCCTTCCAGCGTCGCACGTCCAGGCTGTTGCGGCCATCGATGATGCGGCGGTTGGCGACGACCGTACCGAGCACGGCCGGGTCGAGATCGCGGAACTCCTGCCACTCGGTGAGGTGCAGCACGAGGTGAGCGCCCTGGCAGGCCTCGGTCACCGATGAGCTGTAGTCGAGCGTCGGGAAGAGCTTGCGAGCGTTGTCGGCTGCCTTCGGGTCATACACCGTGACCTGGCCGCCTTGCAGCTGGATCTGACCCGCGATGTTGAGGGCGGGCGAGTCCCTGATGTCATCGGAGTTCGGTTTGAACGCCGCGCCCAGTACGGCGATCCGCTTGCCGATGAACGAGCCGTCGCAGGATGCGCGGGCGACCTCGACGGCACGAGTGCGGCTGCGCATGTTGATCGCGTCGACCTCGCGCAGGAACGTCAACGCCTGATCGGCGCCGAGTTCGCCCGCCCGGGCCATGAACGCCCGGATGTCCTTAGGCAGGCAGCCGCCGCCGAAGCCGATCCCGGCGTTGAGGAACTTGCGGCCGATGCGGGCGTCGTGGCCCAGCGCGTCGGCCAGCATGGTGACGTCCGCGCCTGCCTGCTCGCACACCTCGGCCATCGCGTTGATGAAGGAGATCTTGGTGGCGAGGAAGGCGTTGGCGGCGACCTTGACCAGTTCGGCGGTGGCGAAGTCGGCCACCAGGAACGGGGTGCCCGCGGCGATCGGCTCGGCGTAGACCTGCCGCAGGGTCGCCTCGGCCGCCGCGGAGCGGACGCCGATGACGAGCCGGTCGGGTTTGAGGGTGTCGTCGACGGCGTGGCCCTCGCGGAGGAACTCCGGGTTCCACGCGAGTTCGACGACATCCGCGGCGGGTGACGCCGCCGCGATCTTGTCCGCGAGCCGGGCCGCGCTGCCCACCGGGACCGTCGACTTGCCGACTATGAGGCATTCGCGGGTCAGCTTCGGCGCGAGGCCGTCGATCACCGAGTCGACGTGAACCATGTCGGCGGCGAACTCGCCCTTGCGCTGCGGGGTGCCGACGCAGACGAAGTGCACGTCGCCGAAATCGGCGACCTCGTCATAGGAGGTGGTGAAGCGTAACCGGCCCGAATCGACGTGCTTGCGCAGCAGTGGTTCGAGGTCGGGCTCGAAGAAGGGGATGCGGCCTTCGGAGAGTGCATCGACCTTCGCGGCGTCGACGTCCATGCCGATCACCTCGAAGCCCAGTTCGGCCATGCAAGCGGCATGCGTCGCGCCAAGGTAGCCGGTGCCAAGCACCGTAATTCGCAGCGACACTTCAGTTCTCCCTCGGACGACGGCGTTGAACCGGTGCTCGATGGTATCCGGAGGCGTATTCACCTGTTCCTCGCAGGGCGAAGATGTCGAGGATGTCGAATGCGCGGCGCGGCCGGATCCGGCACGGGGCGCGGATCACTAATGGGTCATCGCCGGGTAAAGTGCGCTACATCATGGAAAAAGCTGACAACCGTGACTCCTCACCGTCGTCATCCGGCGCGCCGGGAGTGTCGGTGATTATGACGGTGCTCAACGAGGAGCGCCATATTCACTCCGCGGTGCGAGCGGTGCTGGATCAGGATTATCCGGGTCCGCTGGAGCTTATCGTGGCGCTGGGGCCCTCGAGCGACTCGACCGACGAGATCGTGGCTGAGATGGCCGCGGAAGATGGCAGGCTCAGCACCGTGGCGAACCCGAACGGTGCGACTCCCTGCGGCCTGAACCTGGCCATCAAGGAAGCCGCCCACGACTTCATCATCCGGGTCGACGGCCATTCGGTGCTGCCGCAAGGCTACGTCGGCACCGCGGTCGAGGTCCTCGAAGAGACCGGCGCGGACAACGTCGGCGGGATCATGGCCGCTGAAGGTACGACGCCGTTCGAGAAGGCCGTCGCCTGTGCTACGAACAGTTGGATCGGCGTCGGTGGCGCCCGCTTCCACACCGGCGGCACACCAGGTCCCGCCGACACCGTCTACCTGGGTTCCTTCCGCCGTTCGGCGCTGGAGCGCGTCGGGGGCTTCGACGAGACGCTGCACCGCGCCCAGGATTGGGAGCTCAACTACCGGATCCGGCGCGCCGGGGGCACGGTCTGGTTCACCCCGCGGATGTGGGTGGTGTATCGCCCGCGGCCGCAGATCCGCAAGCTCGTCAAGCAGTACTTCCGCACCGGTCAGTGGCGGCGCGCCGTCATCCGGCAGCACACCGAGACGCTCAACGTGCGTTACCTCGCGCCGCCGCTCGCGGTGGTCGGCATCGTGGGCGGCCTCGCCGCGGGCGCGGCAGGCGTCACCGCCGGGTTCCTCCTGCCTGCCGGTTACGCCGCGGCGATCATCGCGGGCTCGGTCGTGGTCGGCCGCAAGGAGTCGCCGAGCACGCTGGTCCGGCTGCCGCTGGTCTGCGCGACCATGCATACCGCGTGGGGGATCGGGTTCCTCTTCAGCCCGCGCGACCTGCGCTGAAGCAGGGCGCGGTTTGGGTGGGTGTGACGTTCGGCCCGACCTATTGGCTCGATGTCACGTTCGCTCAACGCGGATCCGCCCCGCGCACGGCTCAAACCTTCGCCTGCGCCGCCCACTTCGTCAGTTGTCGCAGGAAGTCCTCGGCGTGCGCCGGCCATGCGTACTCGGCGAGCGCGGCCTGGTGCCCCCGCTTGCCCATCTCGGTGCGCAGGTCGGGATCGGCGTGCAGCTTCAACACCGCAGCGGCGGCCGCGGCCACGTCGCCGAAGTCGACGATGATGCCCGCCTGGTGCTCGGCCACGATCTGCGGCGCGGGCGGAGTCGGGGTGCTGACCGACGGGATGCCGCAGGCCATGTACTCGATCACCTTGGTCGCCCACGAGTTGCGGTAGTTGTCCTCGTCGTGCCGCAGTGACAGCCCCGCCATGGCGCCCTCCGTCAGTTCGAGGGCCTTCTCGTTGGGCAGGAAGCCGTGCCAGCGGACCGAGCCTTCGGCGTGCGCCTTTTCCAGCAGCGGCCGCGTCGCGCAGTCGGCGTCGCCCACCAGGTCGACGCGGACGGTGTCCTTGACCTGCCTGCCGACCTCGATCATTTCCTCGGCGCCGCGGGCCTTGGTCAGGTGGCCGACGTAAACCACGCGGTCATCGCCCGGTGGGCGGACCTGTGAGGGCACGTAGGTGGTGTTGGGCACCACCGGGTGCGGTGTACGGAAGTTCTCGCGGTAGCCGTCGTCGGCCAGCAACAGGTGATAGTGGCTCTCGGCGTAGCGTTCGATGAACTTGGCCAGCCGCATGCCGAACGGGCGCAGTGGCTTCGGCAGCCACGGCTTCAGGCTCATGGTCGCCGCGGTGTCCTCGTGCACGTCCCACACCACCGGCGGCAGTCCCTTGAGCCGGGCGAGGGCGAGCACCAGCTCCGGATCGTGCATCAGCAAGATGTCCTTGCCCACGGCATGCTCACGCACCGCGGCACGCACCGCGTGTAGCGCGGAGATGCGCTGGCGGCCTTCCGCGCGCGGCACCGACACCCCCCTCAGCCCGTCGACCTCGGTGGGGAGCGGGACGCCGAAGCGCTCAAACGGTGCGATGAAGGTGACCTGATGCCCCGCTTCGAGCATCGCCCGCATCTGGCGGTAACGAATCCGGGCGTCTTCCGGGGTGTGCACGACTGTGATCACAAGAACATGCACTGTGACTGTGCCTCCGTTAAGACGACTCCGTCAAATAGGACTTAACCACTGCATCGGCATCGCCGTCCATTCGGAGCACACCTTTGTCGATCCAGATCGCGCGGTTACAGGTCCGGCTGATCTGCTTCATGCTGTGGCTCACCAGAAAGACCGTACCCGCCTCGGCACGCATCTCCTTGATCTTGTTCTCGCTCTTCTTGCGGAAGTCCCGGTCACCGGTGGCCAGCGCCTCGTCCACGATGAGCACATCGTGGCTCTTGGCCGCGGCGATGGAGAACCGCAGCCGCGCTCCCATCCCGGACGAGTAGGTGCGCATCGGCATCTTGATGTGGTCCTCCTCGACACCGGAGAATTCCACGATGCTGTCGTACTTCTCCCGCACCTCCTCGCGGGTCATGCCCATGGCAAGGCAGCCGAGCTGGACGTTGCGCTCCCCGGTCAGCCCGCTCATCAGTGCCGCGTTGACGCCGAGGAACGACGGCTGTCCCTGCGCGTACACCGCGCCTTTCGTCGCGGGCAGCAGCCCGGCGATCGCCCGCATCAGGGTGCTCTTGCCGGACCCGTTGCTGCCGATCACCCCGATGGCGTCGCCCTCGTAGGCGACGAAGGACACGCCCTTGATGGCGTGGACCTCGCGGACCGACGGCTGCTGCTTGCGGCGGATGAGGCGCTTCAACGCGTTCGCGGCGTTGCCCTTGTCCGGGGTGCTGCCCGCGCCGATCACCCGATACACCACGTGCAGGCCGTCGACGACGACGGTGGGTGTGCGCTCGGCGTCTCCGTTGAGTTCAGCCACGGCCGTATGCCTCCTCCTTGTGCCAGAAGTAGAGGAAGCCACCGATGAACAGGATGAAGGACCAGGTCGCGGCGACGGCCCAGATGTTCAGCCCCAGCGGCAGGTCGAGCGGTTCGTGGCTTTCGATCAGCACCATGCGGTACAGGTCGAGGAAGATCGCGCCCGGGTTGAGCTGCAACACCGGGTAGAGGGCGCCGAGCGCCGGGCCGAACCGGTCGACGCTGTAGAACACCCCCGACATGTAGAACCAGATCCGGGTGATGAACGGCAGCAGCTGGTTGACGTCGGCGCTCAGCGCACCGACGCGGGCCATCAGCAGGCTGAGCCCCAGGTTGAACAGCATGTGCAACGCGATGGCCGGGATGATCAGCAGCCACGACCACATGACGGTGTCGCCGGGGCCGTCGGGGAAGTTCTTGGTCGGGACGATCCCGGTGATCGGGATGATGACGAACAGCAGCGCCATCGAGATCATCAGCTGCCGGAACTCGACGAGCACGAAAGACAGCGGCAGCACCGCCCGCGGGAAGTGCAGGGCGCGTACCAGCTGCAGGTTCCCGCTGATGGACTTCGCCCCGTTGTTCAGCGAGCGCTGCGTGAATGTGAAGACGAACACCCCGGTGACCAGGAAGGCGGTGAAGTTGTCCACGCCCCGGCTGGTGCCGAGCAGCACGCCGAAGAGGATGAAGTAGACGCCCGCGTTCAGCAGCGGTGTGATGACCTGCCAGATCTGCCCGAGCCGCGAACCCGAGTACTGCGAGGTACTTCGCGCCGAGGCGTAGGACAGGATGAAGTGCCTACGCGCCCACAGCTGCTTGAGGTAGGCGAGCAGGGTCGGTCGCGCGGTCGTCCGGGTGAGCCCGAACCGCGCGGCGAGCTCGGCTGGATCCGGGCCCTCCCGATCCTGCGTAGCGATCGAACTCGGCATGCTCGCTCCACGGGAACCACTTGACGGAAGAGTCGTGGCAACACTGCGCCGATCTCCCCGCTCATTCATGCGATGCACTTTACGGGGTCGTTGTGTTGCCGCCTGCTGCGGCCCGGAGGGTTATCGGTTTTCCTCGCACGTCGTAGTACCTGCGTGCGATACGCAGCCGCTGCTCCCGGTAGGCCCGACCCGCCGTGTCGATGAGGTGTTCGACGGGGGTACCCGAGCGCAGCACGTCGGCTTCGAGGCGGTCGGTCAGCATCAGCGGGGTGACCCCTGCCGTCGCCGGTGCAGCGTCGGGGCCCTCGGTCACCCGCACCGCCATCGGGCGTGGCGGGCCTGAGTCCGGTCCACGCCGTAGCGCGGTGCGAATCACAGCGGTGCCCCGCGGGCCGAGCGCCCGCATCGCGGTGAGCCGTGCCACGGTCTCCGCCTCGAACAGCCGCGCGCGCCGCGACCGCGGTTCGCACGCCAGCGACCGGGTGAGCTCCGCGGCCGCGGCCGAGCTGCCGGTCGGGCGTGCCAGCTTGCCGCACGCCGCGGCCAGTTCCGCCCGCACCGTGGCGTCGTGCAGCCGCCTTGCCTGCGCCCGAACCGCGTCGAGATCGGTCTCGTCGGCGAAGAGCGCGAACCCGGCCTCGGCCAGCCACCGCGTCCTGGCGGGCTGATCGTCGGTGCCCGAGGAACGGTTAGGCACGAACAGCGTGGGCAAGCCGGCGTAGAGCAGTTCGTGCACCGAGTTGTACCCGCCCGCCGCGACCGCGCAGTCGAACGCCGCGAGGTAGCGGGCCAGCGGGTAGACGCCGCTGAGCTCGACGCAGCGGGCCGCCTCGCCTCCGCCATCCAGGGGAATGCCGCCGCGGGACAGCGCCGACCGGGTCACCGCGACCTGCCACTCGGGGTCCTCGAGCAGCGCGGTGAGCGCGGCGGCCCCCGGCGCCGCCACGTCGTTGAGCACGCCGCTGGACAGCGTGATCAGCGCGGTCGGCCGGGCCGGGTCAAGGCCCAGCTCGGCGGCGGCCTCGGCGCGGGGCAACGGCTCGAGGTGTTCGGTCAACGAGATCGGCGGCAAGGCCACCGCGTCGTCGCAATCCGCCGTCGCGCCGGTGTCGCCGGCGGATGCCAGGTCACCCGGCTCGAGCACCAGGTCGAACAGCGCGGCCGATCGCAGCGGGGCGGTGCGGACGCCGGGACGCCAGAACCCGCGCCGCTGCCACACGAAGGCGACCTCCGGCAGGTCCATCCGGGCCCGCAACAGACCGAGATACGGCACTACCCCGTCGAAGAGGACGGCCTTCGCGCCGGTTTCGCGGACGAAGGCCGTCAGCCGCTCCCTTAGGTAGCTCTGCCAGTTCACCTGCGGGATCCAGCCTCGCTCGCGGCTCGGGCAGTACTCGCCCCGGAACTGGTAGTGCCCGATCACGCCGACGGCCGAGGACAGTGAGAAGAACAGCGGCTCGTAGTCCTGCTCGACCGCGAGCGCGACCGACAGCTGCCGGGTCAGATGCCCCATTCCGGTGCCGTTGCTGGTGGCCAGGACGATCGCCGGGCGCGCCGTGGCGGGGCCGGGGTGTTCGAGCCGATCCATCGCCTACAGCCGCGCCACGCCGGGGTCCTCGACCTTGCCCCTGGTGTCGAACAGCAGCGCTGCCCGCTTCGCGATGGCGGCGAGGTCGTAGGCGCGGTGCGGCTGCAGCAGGATCGAGATGTCGGCGGCGGCCAGTTCCGCGTCGAGGTCTTCGACCCGGGGCACGCTGTCGCCGTTGACCGACCACTCCGCCACATGCGGATCGTGGAACACCAGGTCGGCGCCCCAGTCCAGCAGGGCCCTGGCGACCGGCTTGGCGGGCGACTCCCGCTGGTCGTGGATGTCGGGCTTGTAGGTGACGCCGAGCAGTAGCACTCGCGAGCCCCGCAGCGGCTTGCTCTGCTCGTTGAGCAGATCCTGGGTCCGCCGCACCACGTAGGCGGGCATGCTCTGGTTGATCTCCTGGGCGAGCTCGACGAACCGGAACGGGTAGCCGAGGGTGCGCACCTTGTACGAAAGGTAGTTCGGGTCGATCGGGATGCAATGCCCGCCTACCCCCGGGCCGGGGTAGAAGGCCTGGAACCCGAACGGCTTCGTCGCGGCGCACCGGATGACGTCCCAGATGTCGACGCCCAGTTCCTGGCAGAACTTGGCCATCTCGTTGACCAGTGCGATGTTGATGTGCCGGTAGGTGTTCTCCAGCAGCTTCGACATCTCCGCCTCGCGGGTGCCACGTGCCGCGATGACGGTGTCGATGAACTCGCGGTAGAACGCCACCGCCCGCTCGGAGCAGGCCGCGGTGTGCCCGCCGACCACCTTCGGGGTGTTACGCAGGCCGTAGGTCGGGTTACCGGGGTCGATGCGCTCCGGCGAGAAGGCGAGATTGAAGTCCTGACCCGCGACGAGCCCGCCCGCTTCGAGAATGGGCCGGACGATCTCGTCGGTGGTGCCGGGGTAGGTGGTGGACTCCAGCACCACGAGCTGGCCGGGACGCAGGTGAGCGGCGATGCTGCGGGTGGCGCCCGCGACGGCGCCCAGGTCGGGGCCGCCGTCGTTGGACAGCGGTGTCGGTACGCACACGACCACGGTGTCGGCGGTGGTGAGCACCTCGGCATCGGTGGTAGCACGGAAGCCGTTGTCGACCATCGCCCTGACGTCGTCGTCGGAGAGGTCGTCGACATGCGAGCGACCGGCGTTGAGATCGGCGACGACGGCGGCGTCCAGATCGAAGCCGACCACCGAGCGCCCGGCGCCGACCGCGCCCTGAGCCAGGGGCAGGCCGACGTAGCCGAGACCGATGATGACGACATCCGTGGAGGGCACGAGCGGATGCTACCCGCGGTCGCGCAGGCAAGACCGGCCGCCTTTACCTCGACTTGGTTCGGGTGACTCCTCTCCCTGGCTAAAGCCGGAGGGCTTCTCCGTTGGCGGCTAGGCCACGTCGGGAAGGACCAGCCCGGCCCTGATGGCGACGTTGAGTGCACCGACCTGGTCGGCGTTGGCGGTGTGCCCGCACCGGGTGCACTCGAATTTCTCTTGCGTGGCGCGGTTCTCGCTGGACACATACCCACATTCGGGGCAGGTGCGGGAGGTGTTGCGGGGGTCCACCGGGATCAGTACACGACCGGCGCTTTCAGCCTTGTGCGCGAGGATGCCCAGGAACCCCCCCAACCCGCGTCATAAATGCTCTTGTTCAGCCCGGCTTTCGCGGCGGCGCCCTTGGGCAGGAAACAGCTTGGCCGTTCGGGGTCGAGCTTGGGTTTGGGTGCGCGAACCATGTTCGCGATCGGCAGGCGCTCGTGCGCGATCACGTCGTACTCGCGGACCATCGCCAGCGCGGTCTTGTGCGCGTGATCCTGCCGCTGACGGCGGATTCGAGGCATGCCGGTAGGCGTCGCGGCGTTCCTGCAATGCACCGTTGTAGAGAGAGCAGTGATCGGCCAGCATCTCCGACAGCGCCTGCGCCTGCCGGGCAGTGGGGCGCACGGAGGAACTTATACGCACGACGCACGCTCACCTTCCTCCTTCCGCTTCTTCGCCCAGGGGCGTTCCCCTGGGTATCGATGTAGCGCTCCACGGTGCCCGCGCCGACTGAGCCGACGAAGAACGGCGACTGGTGCGGTACGAACTCCACTTCGCCATAATATCGAACATACGTTCGGTCCGCAATCGCCTCCATCAATGCGGTTCGCCGACAAGCACGACCGGCGAGTACCCCCATAAGCGCCGCACCCGCGACGTGTAGCCCTTGACCTGGTACGCCACATACGATGCGGACGCCTTCGGCTCGTGCCTGACAAACAGGTGCACGTGATCAGGCATCACCTCCAGGGCGATGATCTCCCAGCCCTTCTCGGCGGCCTTGGCCTCGATCAGCTCCCGCAGCCCGACCGCGACCCGGCCACCCAGAACCCGACGGCGATACTTCGGGCACCACACCACACGCAACCCCAAGTCACACACCGCCGCAGTACCAGCGAACCTTCCGAATCACAGTCACCCGATCATTTCACACACAGCGCACCTATAGTGCGGACTTGACACGACTCCCCACCGGCCGAAGCCGGTGGCCCCTCGCTACGTTTCACCGGATGGCTACGCTGACGCTCCGTGGATGACGTCGACAGCCCCGCCATCGTCCTGGCGACGAGCAACGGGACCGGCATGGGGCACCTGGCCCGCGCGGCCGCGACGGCGCTGGCCTGCGACGGCCGCGCGCGCCCCGTCGTCTTCTCGCTGTCGCAGGCGCTGCCGGTGGTCACCGAATTCGGCCTCCGTGGCGAGTTCTGCGCGCGTTATCCACGCCTCGGCATGCGGGAACACAGCTGGCAGCGTTACCTCGCCGAGCGGATCGCCGCGCTGGTCGCCGAGACCGGTGCCCGGGCGTTCGCCTTCGACGGTGCCTGGCCCTACGCGGGCCTCCAGCTCGCCAGGGCGGCGTTGCCGGACATCGCTTTCGTGTGGATACGCCGGGCGATGTGGCGGCCCGGCGCCAACCAGCACGCGCTGCACCGGCGCGGCATGTTCGACCTGGTGATCGAGCCGGGGGACTTGGCAGGCTCGGCCGATCACGGCGCGACGGCGGCCCTGGACGACGCGCGGAAGGTGCCGCCGGTGACCCTGCTCGAAGGGGCGCCCCCGGTGTCGCGTCGGGAGGCGGCGGCGAAGCTCGGGCTGGATCCGGACCGGCCCGCCGCCCTGGTGACGTTGCGGGCGGACTCGCTCGACGAGGACAGCGCGTCCGCCGCCGCGGTGCGCACCGTGCTGGCCCGGCCGGGGTGGCAGGTCGCGCTCACCAGGACGCCGCTGTCCGGCGAGGAGCTGACCGACGACGACCGGGTGATGATGCTGCGCGGGGTCTTCCCGCTGGCGAGTTATCTGTCCGCGTTCGATATAGCGGTCACCGAGGCCGGGTACAACGCCGCCCACGAGGTGCTGCACGCGGCGGTGCCTGCCGTGCTGGTGCCCACCAGCGCGGCGGTCACCGACGATCAGGCCGCCCGGGCGAACTGGGCGGCCGGGGAAGGGCTCGCGCTGACCGCGCGGGAGGACGAGCCCGATCAAGTGGCGGCCAGGACCGCCGAGCTGCTCGACCCCGACGTCCGGGTCAAGCTCGCCGACCGCTGCGCGCAGCTGCCGCCGCCGACCGGCGCCGCGGCCACCGCCGAGCTGCTCCGGGAGTTTGCCGGCGGCTTTGACCGGCACCGCTTCACCGTCGCGGAGCGCGCGCGGATCGCCCGGCTGTCGCTACGCCCGCTGGCCACGCGGCTGCTGCCTCGCTCGGCCAGACCGGCCCGGCCCGAGTTCGTTTCCGACGTCACGGTGCCCGCACTGCGGCAGACGCCGCCGCCGGAGCACGTACTGGCAGGCAGCTCCGCGGGCTATCTCGCCGCACGGGAGCGGATCGCGCGGCGGTACTACCATTAATCCACCTTTCACTGCGGCGCCAATGTGCCATGGGGCGCCTATATGGCACCCAGGGCCACCTTCGGCTCCCTGGGCTCGCAGAATGGTGCGCGTGGCCGACTCAGCAGATTCAGCACGGTGGCGCTTCTGCGGACGCGTCGGACAGCACAGTGACCACCGTGTTGCCGCCATGTCCGCGCTGCTGGGTGAACTGCCGGTGCTCATGCGACACGAGCACGGCTCGTTACAAGGCACTTCGGCCGTGTCGTGGACGGCGACCGCCGCGGCCGCAGACTCAGCAAGCAGCGGTGTCTCGTGGTCGCCGGCGCCGTTGCCCGCGACCTTGCCACCCGATCCCGCGGTGATCGCCGAGCGGCACGACGCCTGCTCGCTGGTCGTCGGCGAGTCCGGCGAGGCCCGCCTGCACGCAGGTATCTCGGGCGCAGTGCCTATCTATGCCGATCTCACGAGCAACACCACCAGCGCGGTGCACTTCTGCACCCACGTCGACCCGCTCGCCCGCACCAGCGGCACCCCGTTGCGGCCGGACTGGGACGCCTGGGCGCACATCCTGGCCATGGGCGCGCCACTGGCGGGCCGGACGACGTTCGCCGGAATCCGCAGGCTGCCCCCGTGGGGCCGGCTCACCGTCCCGCCGGGCGGGCGCCCCGACCTCGCCGAGGACGGCTGGCCGTGGCTGGACATCGACGGCGGCGGGGAAGGCTCACTCGACGCGGTGCGTGACGCGCTGGTCGACACCGTCGGCGCGCTGGCAGGCCGTGGCCCGCTGACGTCGCTGCTCAGCGGCGGCTGGGACTCCCGCATCCTCACCACGCTCGCCGCGAACGCCACCGCGGGCGAGCAGACGGCATGGACCACGTCGTCGGACACCGGGATGGTGCTGGAGGAACTGGTCGCCGCGCAGGTGGCAGAACGGCTGGGTATCCGCCACCGGGTCATCCAGCCTCACCGGTCGGACTTCGCCGCCGACCTGGACCACTTCGCCCGCTCGGTCGACTACCAGACCTCCTTCCATGTGTGGCTGGTGTCGCTCGCCCGCACGCTCGCTGACGTGAAAGGCATCGAAGGCATCGAAGGCACGGTGCTCGACGGGCTGGGCGGCGGTGTCTTCGTCGGCGGCGCCTTCCCCGATGACGACAGCAGCGAGTCATTGCTCGCCAAGCGGTTCGACCGCATGGCGCGCTACCTCAAAGGGGCGGGGCAGATCCTGCACCCCCGGGTCATCGAGCAGATCCGTGAGCGCAGCCGCAGCGACTTCGAACCGCTCGCCACGCCGCTGGCAGATCACCCCTACGGCAGCACGTTCACCGCCTACCTCGCCCGCACCCTGCCCGGCATCAGCCTCGCGCCGTTCGGGCTCGTGGCCCGCAGTGCGCCGATCGCGACGCCGTTCCTGAACGACCGGGTGGTGCGAGCCGCGCTGGCGATCCGGCCGGATAAGCACGCCGATGGCAGCCTGTATGCCCCGCTGCTGCGCCCGTTGGCGCCCGAACTGGCCGAGTTGCCGACCGCGGCCGACCTGACCCCTGCCCGCCGCGCGCACCGGCGCCGGGTGTCCTCGATCGAAGCGGCGGAGCACTTCCGTTCCCTGCTGACCCGCGAGCCGATCCGGCGGCTGCTGGCCCCCGGGCTCGCCGAGGCCGACCTGAGCCGGTGGCAGTCCCGGCTGGACAACACCGGATTCCAGCACCTCATCCGCGGGCTGGCGACGCTGGCGCTGTGGCTGGAGCGCTATGACGGGCTGCTCGACGACGCCTCGACCGACACACTGCTGGAGTCCGTTGGATGAGCACGACGCGCTGGTTACGCCGACCGCAAAGCAAAGCCGAGCTGCGCATCGCCTCGATCGGTGAGGTCGACGCCCCGGTGGCGGAGTTCGTCGGCCGTGACCTGCTCGCCGACCCGCCGGGCACCGCCGCGGAAACGCTGGACCTGGTGCTGGTGCCGGGCGCGAGCCTCGGCGGTCCCTGGCGGCTCGCCGGGGAGGTGATCGAGGCGTTCATCGAATGCGAGCGACGAGGGGTGCCGACACTGCTGCTCGCCGGGACGGCGGCCGATCTGGAAACGCCGGTCGCCGCGGTGTGCCGCGCGGTGGCCGCCGATGATCCGGTGGTGGTCGAGCACGCCCGCTCCCGTTTCGGCGCGGACCGGGTGCACGGCCTGCCCCCGGTGGCGGGCAGGCGCCCGCTGCTACGACGCCGCGCGGCGCGCCGGTGGCGCGACGTTATTGTTGCCGGTACCGGATAAGCGGAGACGAAACGGACCCGCCTGAGGAAGGCGCGACGGGCACCGTGTTCAGGCCGACTCGGCACTGAGCGCATAACCAGCCCGCCGGCGCGTGAGGCAAAGGAAGGCGCGATGTCAAGCAAGTCAGTGGCGTACGACATCCTCACGGTCACCGACTGCCGGTTCCCTGGGGGAAACACCTCGAGCGTGGTGGAGGAGATCCGCGCGCAGCACCGCGCCGGCTACCGCACCGGGCTGTTCCACCTGCCGTCCCCGGTGCTCGGCAAGCCCCGGCCGTTCGCCAAGAAGATCCGCGAGGTGCTCGACGAGGGCCTGGCCGAGCTGGTGGTCGGCGCGGAGGAGATCGAGTCGAAGCTGCTGCTGGCCCGGCATCCGACGGTGTTCAGCGCGCCTCCGCCCGGTTTGCCGGAGTTCCGCGCGGACCATGTCGTGCTCGCGGTGAACCAGGTGCCCACGGATGAGCGGGGCGAGTTCCCCTACTACGACGTCCCCATGGTGCACGAGGAGATCGTGAAGCTGCTCGGCAAGGAGGCGATCTGGGCGCCGATCGGGCCGCGGGTCCGCCAGGCGTTGTCCGAGCAGCGCGCCGAGGTGCCGATGCTGCCGTGGGACTGGGAGAACATCATCGATGTCACCCAGTGGCAGGTGCCGCGCGACGCCTTCGTCGCCGATCGTCCGGTCATCGGCAGGCACAGCCGGGGACATTGGACGAAATGGCCCGACACCGCGGCCGACATCCTCGCGGCCTACCCGGACGATCCGCGTTACTCGGTGCGAGTTCTCGGCGGCGCCGATGCCCCCGCCGACGTGCTGGGCGGATTGCCCGCGAACTGGGTCGATCACCCGTTCAACTCCATCCCGGCGCAGGAGTTCCTCGCCACCATCGACTTCTTCGTCTACTTCCATCACCCCGGCCTCATCGAGGCCTTCGGCCGGGTTGTCCTGGAAGCCCTCTCGGCGGGCGCGGTGTCGATCGTGCCGCCTTACCTCGAGCCGCTCTTCGGCGATGCCTGCCTCTACGGCAGGCCCGGTGACGTTCGCGGCTACGTCGACGAGCTGTACCGGGATTGGGATGCCTTCTCGGCGCGGTCCAAGGCCGGGGTCGAGCTCGCCGAGCGCCGCTTCAGTTACCAGACCCACGTTTCCCGGCTGGCCGAACTGATCGGCCCACCGGAGGCCCTCGAGCCCGCCGCGGCAGCGGTCGTGCCGCCGCAACGGCCGCGGGCCGTGCTCGTCGTCGACCCCAGTGGCGACGGCAGCCCGAGCGAGGTGCTGGACTCGGTCCTCAAGGTGGCGGTGGCTCAGGGTGATACGTGCACGGTCGCCGTCGCGGCCGGCCGCGCCGGCCTGATCAGCCCGGACGTCGCGGTGGAGACCTTCCCCCGGGTGCTGGACGACATGCCGGCGACCGAGCGCCACCGGTACCTGGCCACGCGGCTGGACGGCCTGATCGCCGGCCATCGCCCGCACTGGGTTGTCGTCGTCGACGATGGTTCCGACGACGCCGTCGCGGTGCTCGCCGCGCTGACCGGTTCCGATGCCGTCACGGTGCGAGTGGCGCGGGCCGAAACCCCCGGAGACGCTGCTGGTGGCGACCCGCTCGCGAAGCACATCTCCGGCACGTTTCCCGAGGGATGGACGGTGGACACGGTCGCGCCGGGCAAGCAACCACTCGCGCCCGCTGCGAAGGCTGCGAAGGTGACGCCCGACAAGCAACCACCCGCGACCAACTGGAAGGGCAGGCTCTGGGTGCCCGGCCGGGTGCGGCGCAAAATCCGGGCACGGCGCAAGGAGACGCTGCTCCGCATGGTCGAGGACGCCTCGGCGCTGGGACTCAAGGTCTTCGAGGCCGCCGATGCCCCGTTCAGCCTGCCGGTGTCGGCGGCCGCGGTGACCCACCCGCGCCCGGAGCGGCTCCCGGTGGCACTCGTCGTACTCACCGGTGAGCACGTCGATGCCGTCGCCGGGGTGCGGGCGATCGTCGAGCGGCAGCAGATCACCAGCACCTTCCGGGTGGCGTTGCTCGCGCCGTTCGGCTGGGAGCAGGCGGCGGCCACGTACGGTATGACGGCCGAGACGCTGCTCACGGAATCGGCCTGGAAGGCGCACTACGGCACCGGTTGGGGCGAGTATGTGCGCCGGCGGGTGCGTGAGACCTGCCAGGTCATCCAGCCCGAGACGGTGGTCTTCGCCGAGCAGCTTGCCCCTGGCCCTGGCTCGCTCGGCATGGCGCTCGAGGCGCTCGAAGCCGCCCGGACACGCAGGCCCAGTGAGAGGAGCCGGCGATGAGCGGCCGGAATGCGCTGACCGCCCTGCCTCGCCGGGTGGCGGTCGGGCTCGGCTGGCGGTACCGCAAGCTACGCGGCCGGACGCGCAGGCGCTATCGCGACGGCAGGGTCCGCCTCACCGCGGTGCGCAAGCTGGCGCGCAAGGAGCGCGAGTGGCAGGTCCCGCTGCGCAGCAGGAGTCCACGCTGGTGGCGGCACGGCTTCCTGTCCCGCAGCGCCCTCCTCTACGACCTCGATAAGCACGGGCCGGCGAACTACGTCTCCGACCTGCAGCGGGTTTCCCGGCTCAAGCAGATGGTGCACCCGCTGCTGCAAGACGTGATCAACAACAAGCTCACGACCCACCTCCTGCTCGGCACGATGGACATCCGCTCGGCGAAGCTGCTCGGGGTCTACTGGCGCGGCGCGATACACCGCTTCCCCGCGGAGGGCCGGGTGCCGGTCGCCGAGTACCTCTCCGGGCTGACCGAGGGGCATGCCATCTTCCTCAAGGTGCTCGCTGGCGCCGAAGGCAAGAACCTGTTCCTGGTGCGGCGCGAGGACGAAGACCGCTGGCTGGTCAACGACGAACTGTTCGACCTCGGGGCGGCCTGCCGCGTGTTCGAGGCGCAGAACCGGCCGCTGATCGTCGAGGATGGGCTGTCCCAGCACCCGAAGCTCGGTGAGCTCTACCCGGGGACGGTCAACACCATCCGGCTTCTGACCATGCTCGACGTCGCCGATCATCAGCCCTTCATCGTGATGGCGGTGCAGCGGATCGGCACGCGCGGTTCGGAGCCCGCGGACAACTGGAGCCGTGGCGGCCTCAGCGCCAGGGTCGACCTGGACACCGGCAGGCTCGGGCCCGCGTCCCGGCTGCCGGCGGCCGACGAGCTGGAGTGGTTCGACACCCACCCGGACACCGGCGCCCCGATCAAGGGTGTCGAGGTGCCGTTCTGGCCCGAGGTGCGCGCGATGGTCACGCATGCGGCCAGGGTTCTCTCGTTCATGGAATACATCGGGTGGGACATCGTCATCACCCCCGACGGCCCGGTGGTGCTGGAGGCCAACATCAACACCGGCATGAACGTGCTGCAGGTGCATCAGCCGCTCCTCGACGACCCGCGGGCCCGCGCGTACTACGTCGAGCGCGGTGTCGCCGAGGCTGACCCTGGCGTCGGCGATGACCCGGTCTGAGCGGGCTGTGATGCCGTTGCTCGGTGTGCTCGGCGGGATGGGGCCCGCCGCGACCGCGACGTTCTTGGCGAAGCTCGCCGATGTGACGCCCGCGAGCCGCGATCAGGAGCACCTGCCTGCCATCGTCTATTCCGACCCGGCGACACCGGACCGGTCCGACGCGATCCTGGCGGGCGGCGCCAGCCCGCTGCCCGCGATGGTGCGTGGCATCGAGTTCCTGGAGCGCGCGGGCTGCGACGTCATCGCGATCCCCTGCAACACCGCGCATCACTGGTACGCGGAGCTCGCGGCGGCGACCGGCGTGCCGATCCTGCACATCGTCGATGCCGTTTCCGCGCGGATCGACAGCGAAGCGCGGCAGGTGTCCACGATCGGGCTCCTGGCGACGGCGGGCACGGTCGAGGCGGGGATCTACCAGGAGCGGCTGGCGGCGGGCGGTCGCAGTGTCGTCGACCTGAACGACCTGGGTGAAGCCAACCCGGTGATGGCGGGGATCAGGGCGGTCAAGGCCGGCGAACTCGAAGAGGCACGCGCGTTGCTGACCAAGGCGGCGGGCATGCTCGTCGACCGGGGCGCGCAGGGCCTCGTGTATGGGTGCACCGACGTTTCGGCGGTGCTGGGGACCACCATTAGCACTGTCGGCGTCGGCGTGCCGGTGTGGGATTCCTCGGAGGCCCTCGCCGCCGCCTGCGTGGCTGCCAGTTCCGGGTCGTGACGTTGCGGCATCTACTATCGAAAACCGCGTCCGCGCGTCATCATCGGCACATTCAGCTCGTTGAGCGGGCAAAATCCGCTGCTCACTCCAGGTCGAGAGAGGTTACCGCATGGAAGATCCGGGGCGAACGCTCGTCGTCAAGGGTGTGCAGGCGATGGCGTATCAGGCTCGGGCCGAGGGCAAGCGCGCCGGCGTCACCAACTTCCTGGTGAAGCTCAGGGGCGAGGCCGGCGAGTCGCCGGGCGTGGTGGGCGTGGTGGGCGTGGGCGAATGCCAGCCCAGGCTGGGCGCTACGGGCGACCGCGCCGGGGAGTCGTGGAAGTTTCTCACCGCGTGCCTTTCTCGCTTGGCCTATCGTGAGTTCCCGGTCACGGACGAGGCCGCCGCGCTCGACGCGGTGCGTGCCGCGATGTGTGAGTTCCATGGCATGACCGCCGAGTTCGGCGGTGACGTGAACTGGCGCGAACCCTTCCGCGGCACACTGGCCGGCATCGAGATGGCGCTGCTGGATCTCCTCGCGCGCGCGCTCGAACTGCCGCTACATCGTCTGCTCGCCGGCGAGGCGACCACGGTGCCCGCACAAGCCGCGCCGGTGTCCTCGCGCGCCGACGCTGACGAGCTGCGCGAGGTGTTGACCGGCCAAACCGGCTTCTCGGCGACCCGGCTGCAGGGCACCGGCGACGTCGCGGCGAACCTCGACCGGCTCGAGGCCGCCGCGGGGATCAACGCCTCGGACGCTGTCGGCCAGCCGGACAAGCCGTTGTGGCTCCGGCTGGGTGGCAGGCTGAGCCGGGACGACGCGGACGCCCTGGTGCTGGCCATCGCCGAGCGCATCGGGGCGGGCAAGCTGCCGCTCGAGGTGCTGATCGAGCACCCGGTCGCGGCCGCGAATCGCTACCACCTGCCGTTGCTGCAGCACAAGGCCGATCGGGCCGCGGCCAAGTCCGGCCGCGGCGGCGCCGACATCCGGATCGTCGCCGATCACGCTTCGTGGAACGCCCGCACCATGGGCAGGCGCGCGCAGTTGGTGTCCCACATCGGCAAGCTGGGCCGGATCCGCGGGCCGCGGGCCGCCTACCTCAGACCCGCCCAGGTCGGCGGCCTGCTGGAGACCGTGGCCGCGGCCGCACGCATCCGGGCAGGGAGGTCCGGGAGGTCCGGGACGTCCGGCACTCACATCTACCTCGGTGGCATGGACGGCGGCACCGAGATCACCGCGGGTGCGCTGCGGAACCTGGCGATGGCGATCCCCGAGCTCGACTCGGTCGCCGACGACCGGTTGGCCGCCGCACCGGAGCTGTCCGCGCCGAGGAAGCCCGGCATCGGGGTCAATGAGACCTACGACGAGATCATCGGGGATGTCACCGAGTTCTTCGCGGTGCCCGAGCCGCCGGTGTCGACCCATGAGGGCATGACGGCCAACGCCTACCCCGAGGTCACCTACCTGCAGCCGCTGGGGTCGAACGGCACCAAGGGACACCTGCTGGAACGCGAAGCCCTGGTGCTCGGGCTCTCGACGACGCGTTACTCGAAGGGTGCGTTCGTGGCGACCGACGGCGACAACGCCGGGTTGAGCTTCAAGTGGAGCCGGTCACCGCTGTCGAGCGCCGTCTCGCTCGCGCTGTGTACGCACAAGGAAGCGACCCGGATGCGCCTGCGCCGTGCCGGGGTCCCGGTGCCGAAGGGCTGCACGTTCGCCGAGGGCGACTACCAGGCAGCGCGAGCCTTCGTCGAGCGCATCGGTTACCCGGTGGTGGTCAAGCCGGCCATGGGGGTGCGCGGCATCGGCGTCGCGGCGAACATCCGGGACGACGAGGCGCTGGAGCAGGCGTTCAAGCAGCTTGAAGCGAGCAGCCTCGGGCAGGGCGATTTCATCGTCGAGCAGCACGTCAACGGCCGTGATTACCGCATCGTGGTGATCGGCGACGAAGTCATCGGGGCGATCCTGCGCGAGCCGGGTTCGGTCACCGGCGACGGGAAGAGCTCGATCGCCGAACTGGTGATCGCCAAGAACGTGGCGCGCCGCGGCAACCCGCATCTGTGGGGACGCCCGATCAAGTACGACGCGGCGGCCCGATTCCAGCTCTCGCGTGCGGGCCGGACACTGGACACGGTGCCGGCGGCGGGCGAAAAGGTGCTGCTCTCGGGGTCCTGCAGTCTGTCGCAGGGTGGCGACTCGATCGATGTGCTCGACGAACTGCACCCGACGATCAAGGATGCGGCCATCCGTGCCGTCAAGGCGGTGCCGGGCCTCGCCTTCTGCGGTGTCGACTTCCTGCTCGAGGATCACGCGAAGCCGCTCGACGGCCAGGAAGCCGGTATCTGTGAGCTCAACGCCCACGCGGCGATCGGCAACTGCGAGTATCCGCTCTACGGCACGCCTCGGGCGGTGGCGCGCACGCTGATGGCGGAGTGCGTCACGCAGTTCGGGCTCAACACCACCCAGCGTCAGGAGCAGCTTGCGCTGCATCTGACGGTTCGCGGGCGGGTCACCGCCGTCGGCTATCGGGCCTGGTTGCGGCGCTGGGCCAAGGAGTTCGGGCTGACCGGCTGGGTGCGCAACGTCAGCGAGCGCGTCGTCGAGGCGGTCATCATCGGCGACGCCGAGCCTGCCTCCGCGCTTGCGGCGCTCGCGGTGCTGGGTCCGAAGGCCGCTGCGCCGACCGATGTCACAACCACCCATATCGAGGCGAGTCCGCTCGCGAGCTTCGACGTCGTGACCGAGGCCCCGAAGGAGTACGCGAATGCCCGCTGACGTGGGAACTCACGCCGAGGTCGTCCCTGAGCTGCGCGACGGTTACGAGGTGCATCAGGCCGCGCTGCGCGGTGGCTTGAATGTGCTGCTGCTGCCGCGTCAGGTGATGACGGCCGGGCGAGACTCCGGGGATGCGACCGAACTGTCGTTCGTGCACGGGGTACCGCAGACTTCCACGCTGTCCGCGGTGACCTTCGCGCAGGACAAGCGGATGCGTCGCGCGCTGCTGACGAGCGCGGGCCTGCCGATTCCCAAGGGTGGCTCGTACTCGGTGGGCCGCGGGATGCGCTCTGCCGGGAAACTCATCGCCCGCATCGGTTACCCGGTGGTGGTCAAGCCCGCGGTGGGGGACAACACGATCGAATCGCAGACCGGGCTGCGCGATGAGCAGGAGTTCACCGCAGCGGTCGAGTACCTGCGGACGCCCACCGTCGAGCGCGCCGAATACACCAAAGCCGCCTACGCCCTCACGATGCTGAGCGAGCCAGAGGAGCTCGACGGCCGGGTCGTCATGCCGGGCAGCTACCGGTTCCTGCTCGAGCGACACGTGTCCGGGCAGTACCTGCGCTTCCTGGTGATCGATGACGAGGTGCGCTCGGTGGTGCACTGCCCGAAGGGGCCGTGGCGCACCGACGAGGCCCATGAGGACGTGACCGCGACGACGCACGCCGGGCTGCTGCGGCTGGCCCGGCATGCGGTGCGGGCGGTGCCGGGGTTGGCGATCGCCGCGGTCGACATCGTGGCCCGCGATGCCCAGCGCGGTCCCGCCGAGCAGGACGTGTGGATCGTGGAGCTGTCCGAGCGGCCGTGGCTAGCCGTCCAGCACGGCGTGTCGGCAGAGGAGAGTGAGCGGCTGGGCGCCGAGATCCTGCGTACGCACGCAAAGCAGTTGTCCGTCTCGCTCGACGAGCCGGTGGACGAGGTCGCCGTTGACATCCACATCGAGGGCTTGACCGAATCCGCCGCCGCGGTGGCGGCCTTCGTCGACGCGGGTCGTTCGGCCGGCCTGCGCGGCTCGCTGACGGTGACCGACGCGGTCGAGGGCTTCGCCGACGGGGTGCTCCAGGGCGACCCCCGCGAGATCGCCCGGCTCACCGAACTGCTGCTCGACGGCAGGTTGGCGGGTCACCGGGGCATGCTGGTCGAGGAGCGCAAGCGTGCTGTCGAGGAGTTGGACGAGCTGGCGGTGCGGGACTGATACCGAGGGCCCGGACACGCCAGGTTGACCTCCAGTGCACTGGACCTCGTAACGTCTGCGGCATGCGCTATTTGACGTTCGGCGACAGCGGCCTCCGGGTGTCTGAACTCGCCCTGGGAACGATGCGGCTTCCGCACCAGCACGGTCGTGCCACCGCCGAGAGCCGCGCCATCTTCGAAGCCTTCGCGGGTGCGGGCGGCAACTTCATTGACACCGCCGACGCCTACGGTGAGGCCGAGCTGCTGACTCGCGAGCTGGTCGGTGCCGAGCGGGAGCGGATGGTGATCGGCACCAAAGTACACCCTGCAGCGTCGCGAGGGTGACGTGAACTCGGCCGGTAGTCACCGCAAGAACCTGGTCGGCGCGATGGAGTCCTCGCTGCGGCGCCTCGGCACGGATTACCTGGATGTGTACTGGGTGCATGCACGCGACGTGCTGACCCCCATCGAGGAGACCATGCGTGCCCTCGATGATCAAGTTCGGGCGGGCAAGGTGCTCTATGTCGGTGTCTCGGACTGGCACGCCTGGGAGGTGGCACGTGCCAACACGCTGGCAACCATGCGGGGCTGGACGGCGTTCTCGGGTCTGCAGGTGCCGTATTCGCTCGCCGAGCGGACGGTGGAGCGGGAGCTGATTCCGATGGCCTCGCAGCTCGGGCTGGCGGTGACCGCTTGGTCGCCGCTGGGTGGTGGCCGCCTGTCGCGGGGCAACGACGATCCGATCGCCGAGGTGCTGAAGAGTGTCGCAGGTGAGGTGGCCGCCACCGCAGGCCAGGTGGCGATCGCGTGGCTGCGTCGCCGGCCAGGGCGGGTCATCCCCATCATCGGCGCCAGCAAGGCTGAGCAGATGCGGGAGAACCTCGGCGCCCTCGACGTCGAACTGTCCGCTGATGACCTGGCCGCGCTGGACAAGGTGAGTGCGGTGGACCTTGGCTTCCCGGGAGCATTCCTGGCAGGCGCGAGCGTGCGGGACATGGTCTACGGCAGCCGGCGCGGGCGGATTGAGGGGGGCATGTGACAGCCGATGTGAGCAGTTCCGTCGACCCGTTCCGGGTCGCTGTTGCGCGGTTCTTCCACGAGACGTGCACGTTCTGTCCTGGCGGCGATCCGGGGATCGATGACTGGATTCGCGAGGCGCCGTCCGGGTGACGCGACCGAGTTGATCAGCCTCCCTCCCGGTGTTGCCATCAGCACCGGGCAAAACAGACATAATTTGGTCACACGGGGAGGGAGGCTGATCAACTTCCCAGGCGACTGGCAGGCCGCCTGGCCTGCACGCGCGAGCGTCAAAGCCAAGTGGCCGCGGAGCGCCTACGATCGCGCGGTGACCGTTGTACTGCACCTGATGCCGCTGGCGGCCTACACCCCGGAACCGGGCGAATGGCTGCGCCCGGCGTCACTGGACAGTGAAGGGTTCGTGCACTGCACCACCGACGAACAGACGCTGCTCGCGGTGGCCAACACGTACTACCGCGACGCCGACGGCCCGCACATCGCGCTGGAGATCGACATTGGGCGCCTCAGCGCCGAGGTCCGCTTCGAGGCAGCCGCACCCGGACCCCCACCCGGTGTCGCGGCGGAGGTCCCATTTCCGCACGTTTACGGAGCGATCGAGTACGACGCAATCGTCGGCATGCGGTACGCCCGCCGCAGCGTGGACGGCACCTACGTGGGCTTCGAGCGACGACCGGAGATCGCCGAACGCCTTGATCTGCTGCCGCACCCCGAGGGCGGCTGGTTCAGGCGCACCTGGACCAGCCGCGAGTCCGTCCAACTGAAGCGCGGTGTCCGGGCCACCGCAACCGCGATCCTCTACCTGCTGCCGGACGGGCAGACCTCGCACCCACATTCCGTGGCATCCCAGGAGCTCTGGCTGTGGCACGGGCCAGGCGAGGTTGAGCTCACGGTCGACGACTCGATCACCACGCTCGGCACGCCCACGAACGGCAACCTACCCCAAGTGCTCGTCCCCGAAGGTGCGCTCCAATCGGCACGAGCACGCGGCGATGTCCTTGTCAGCTGCGTGGTGTCCCCAGGATTCGACTTCGCCGACTTCCGGATGTACTGATTGCGGCATGACAGTGTGTTCGCCCGGCGGCCGGAGTGTCGACACGCCGCACGGAAATGCTGTTGTGTCGAATGTTTGTTCGATACCATGGTGTGGTGACGACGTTCGTGCAGGCCGGTTCCGCCGCGGGGATACTGTTCCTTCCCCGCGACGTGGTCGGCCCTGTGCCGGTGAAAGACGGCCCGTTTCGTGACATGGAAGTCCTCTCGCTGCCCGGGTGGCAGGTCGCCGAACTCGACGATGCGAATGATCTGCTCGACATCGTGCGCGCCGCGCGGCGACGCCGCGCCGCTACCGATGCGATCGAGTATCAGGCGATCGCCCGGCTGGCCCAGCTACGCGCCGCCGAAGG
>WHSS01000182.1 GCA_009379975.1 Actinophytocola sp. | reverse complement strand
GCCCGGTGCGCATCTCGTACATCTCAACCTCAATGCTGGGATGGCACCGAGGCCGTGAGGCGTGCGCAGCGGGTACGCGTGGTGGATCGGCGGCGGCCCGAGAGGGTCGGGCATCACCACATCGACATGGCACCCGCGTGGATCACGACGACCGCCCCTCGGGCGTCAGGCGGTAGCTATGGCATCGGAGATCCTGCTCGGCGGGATCGCCGCAGAACGGGCACGGCGTCACGCGCGGTACGTCGTATTGGCCGCACCAGCCGACGTCGACATCCTGATCGCTGCCGAACACCGGGACGGCGGGTCGTCCGCAGGTGCACAGGTCGCCAGGCTGGGCTGACCGGGCGTGGGTGTTTGGGCTGGTCATGAGGTCCTCCGTCTCACAGCCGTCTCACGGACTGCACTTCGTCCAGCGGATTTGAGGTGTCCGCGTGGACGGGTGGAGGACTCACCCCCAGCTGAGCCGGGGGTTCTCGATCTTTCTGGGTTGTTTCCCGAGCATGCTTGGTCTTTAGACGCAGACCCGGATAACATCGCCATATGGCGATTACAAAGACAGATGGTGCTGACGCGCCCGTTGATGAGACCAAAGCGATGACCGCGGCGGCGTGCCTGTTCCACGGGTTCTCTGACCCTTCCCGGCTGGCGATCCTGCGCCATCTACTGCTCGGTGAGCACCGGGTGGTCGATCTGACCGCGCACCTCGAGCTGGCTCAGAGCACCGTCTCGAAGCACTTGGCCTGTCTCAAGGATTGCGGCTTGGTCACCTCTCGTCCGCAGGGCAGGGCGTCGGTATTCTCGCTCAACCACACCTCCGCGGTGATGGACCTGTTGATTGCCGCTGAGCGGTTGCTCGACCTCACCGGCGACGCAGTGACCCTGTGCCCGAACCATGGCACCGCCGCCACGGTCAAAGACGCCTGATGGCGACCCGCACGCACGCCCCGGCTGTCACGGCCGGACGGAGGGCTCGCCTCGGAAGGCGGGCGCAACTGCTCGCCTCGGCGTCGGTGACCTACAACCTCATCGAGGCGGTCATCGCGATCACCGCCGGACTCGTCGCCGGATCGGTGGCCCTGCTCGGGTTCGGCCTGGATTCGGTGGTCGAAGTCTCCAGCGGGCTGGTCATCTTGTGGCAGTTCCGGCACCGCCTCCCGGAGAGCCGGGAACGGCAGGCGCTGCGCCTGATGGCCATCTCGTTCTTCGCGCTCGCTGCGTACGTCACCTTCGAATCGCTGCGCGCCCTGACCGGTGGACACGACCCGGACGCTTCCCCGGTCGGGATCGGCCTCGCCGTCGCCTCGCTGATCATCATGCCGTTCCTGTCCTGGGCGCAGCGACGCACCGGCAGGGCGCTTGGATCCAATGCCGTGGTCGCCGACTCCACCCAAACGCTGCTATGTACGTACCTCTCAGCGGTGCTCCTCGTCGGGCTGTTGCTCAACGCGACCCTGGGCTGGTCCTGGGCCGATCCGATTGCCGGGCTGCTGATCGCCGTGGTCGCGGTCAAGGAGGGCCGGGAAGCATGGCGCGGCGAAGGCTGCTGCAGCGCCATCGACCACAGTCACGCCGACGCGCAACTCGACTCGACTAACGACGATTGCATCGACGGCTGCTGCGCGATCGCCGAACAAGGCACCGCGCCGACTCCTGCCGGGCCGCATCCCAGCCGGATCACCGGGCACGGTGGCATCGTTTCCTGATACTTGCGGCGACGCCTGCTTCCCTCGCGCTGTAATCAACGGAATCGGACATCCAAGACAGAATTTGGCCGTACCGTGGGGGAAGCTGATCAACATCAAGTGGCCGGGTCTCCAGGCAGCGCACGGACCTGCTGCCGACTTTGTCAGCAGCAGGTCCGCACTCCAGTCCGATCAGGGCTCGATGCCTACGTCTCCGCGTCGTTCCCACTCTTCGGCCTGAGCCGCGGTCAGCGCGGGCCAGTGGCGCGCGCCTTTACGCGGGTACACCTTCGAGGCGTAATCGGCCGGAACGTAGTCGGGGTCGTAGAAGCATCCGGTGCCGTAGGTGGCATCGAACGCCGGGCACGATGCCGCCACGGATTCCGGCGTGGGCTTCTGACCGGTCTTCGCTCCTTCCAGGCTGGCGTGATATGCCGATTCGTGTTCGATGAACACGGTCGGGTCGTCGATCGCGTGCAACGTGAGTACCGGGATCGATATCGCGCCCGTCAGGTCGCTATCGAACGACAGGTCCCGGAAAGCCGACTGGTCGGCCGAGAAACGCTCGACTCCGGCGTTGAGCGCCTTGTCGTCGTGTGATCCGGTGTAGCGCACGTCCTGGTTGCTGAACGGGTTCCGCCCGCCCAGTCTGTTGTGGACGATGTCTCGGAAGGTGAAGGTCGCTTACCTGAGGTGTGATTCCAGGGTGCGTTCCGGGACCTTGGTCACCGCGAGGATGTCGTCGAGGTTGCGTTGCTGTCCGGGCGTGCGGTCCTGCGGCTCCGATTGGTAGCCGGTGCACTCCTGTAGCCGGGCACGTAGCCCCGCACTGGTCATCGTCGAGTTCTTCCGCAATCCCATCCACAGTGGGTACTGGGGCTCTGTGGGTCGGGGGTGGTTCCCGCAGTAGTACTGATAGACAACCCGGAGGTCCACCCGGTAGTCGTAACCGCGCGAGCCTCCCGACAGGATGCCGTTGGTGGTCAAGGCCCCGTCGTAGTGCCGGTCCTGGCCGGTCGCATAGATTTCCGCCACCTTCGCGGCGCCATTGCCGCCCCATGACTGGCCATGGACGAGGGTTTGCTGGGGTTGCCCGAACTCCTCGACGAACAGACGCCGCAGGTTTTCGGTGTCCTCGGCTGCCATCCTGACCCCGTAACCTCCCCGGCGATAGGACGAGCCGGCCCAGGCATAGCCCTCTCGCACCATCACCGACCAGCGCTCAAGATCGCCCACGCTGCGTTCCGGATCGGAACCTGCTGTGTTCAAGCTCGGCCCGCCGTGGGCATGCATCACCAGCGAACCGTTCCAGTCGTTGGGGATGGCGATGGAGTAGTACGCGCCGTTGGCGTCCTGCCCGCGGTAGCACGTTGACCAAGGATGGCCATGCCGGCGACGAGGGAACCAGCCAGGCACCCGGCCAGCAGGGGATGTCGGCGTCGGTGCCTTCGGGGCTCGGCAAGCATCTCGGTGTGACCCGCCGACGGTTTCTCGTCCATGACGTCCTCCTTCGATATCAACTACCGTCGTGTCCGGGCTGTGATGCTAGCCACAGGATTTGGTCGACCAGCTGATTCGTTCATAGAGTTCACAATGCGTCTTATGGAAAAATAACCCTCCAGGGTCGGAGAAGATCCGCTGTTCATGGCGAACGGGCGCGACGGCGAGGCCTGGGGTCACAATGGACGGTTCAGGTGTTCGGGTGCCATCGGTATTGCACCTCGGGGCGGCCGCGGGCCCGGTAATGGGTGTGCCGGTCGGCGAGTCCGACGTCGGCGAGGTGTTCGAGGTAGCGACGTGCCGTGATGCGTGAGGTTCCTACCGACTGGGCGACGTTGGATGCCGACATCCCGTGGCCGGACGACCGAAGCACGGACGTGACCTCGCGCAGGGTGTCATGGCTTACCCCCTTGGGCAGTGAAGCAGGCGCCGAAGCGGAGCGAAGAACTTCGAACACCTGGTCCACCTCCTCCTGGACGATGTCGCCGGGGGCCGTGGACACCCGCTGCCGGTATGCCGCGTACTGCTGCAGCTTGTCGCGGAAAGCGGCGAACGTGAAGGGCTTGAGGAGATAGAGCACGACACCCTGGGCCACCGCGTTCTTGACCACTTTGATGTCCCGGGCCGATGTCACCGCGATGACGTCGCAGAGGTGGCCTGCCGACCGGATGCGCTGAAGCAGACCCAGTCCGTGCGCGTCGGGCAGTCGCATGTCGAGCAGGATGAGGTCGACCGAGGAATCCTGCTGCAGCAGTCGTATCGCTTCGACCGCGGACCGTGCGACACCGGCGACCTCGAAGCCCTCAATCCGCTCGGTGTAGTCCGTGTGGGCCTGCGCCGCCACGGCCTCGTCTTCCACGATCAGAACCCGAACAGTCACTGTGGCTCCTCCGGAATGGGGACCGGCTCCTCCGGAATGCGGACCGTAAACGAAGCTCCGCCGAGTGTCGAGGAGCCGATCTCAATTTTCCCGCCGTACTTGCGCACCACCTGTCCCACCAGCGCCAACCCGAGACCGCGACCCGTCGAGCCTCGCTACCAGGAGAACGTACTGATTGACGACGTTCGGCGACATCTTGTCCGACCTCGGTGCGGCGGTCGCGGGCAGTATCGGGATCGCCCCGTCGGCCAATCTCGATCCCTCGGGGAGGCATCCGTCGATGTTCGAACCCGTGCACGGCTCGGCTCCAGACATCGCGGGAAAGGGGATCGCCAGACAAAATTTGGTCATAGCGGGAGGGAGGCTGATCAACATCGAGCGCTAGAAGCGCCGCTTGATCGCCCCCGCTTCGGCGCCCGAGATCAGCTTCTTGAGCAATCCGACCAGCGTGGCCTGCTCCCGGCTGGTGAGGACTCCCGCCCACGCCTGTTCGCGTTCGTTGTGCGCCTGGAACGCTCCGAGGATCGCATCATGACCGGCCGCGGTCAGGCTCAATCGCACCGCCCGGCGATCATGCTCGGCCTTGGTGCGCGACACCAGGCCGTCTCTGACCAGGGTGTTGACCAGCGCCGACACGGCAGCCCGGCTCATGCCAGCGAGCTCGGCGACCTTCTTGGATTCCAGCGGGCCCGCCAGCCAGAGCACGAACAGCACCCGGAAGCCCGGCCAGCTCCAGCCACGTGGCCGGTGGACGGCCGACTCGAGGTCGTAGGCCAGCGCGCTGCTGAGCCGGTGCAGGGTCAGGACCAGCCGCATCGCTTCCGGGTCGACTTCGGGTAGCTCGGCGGTGGTCCGCTCGATCGCGTAGTCGACGAACGACAGGTAGTCGAGCTGCTCCGGTTCGGCTGGGTGTGCGGTCATGAGGCAAGCGTAGGAGGTCGACCAAGCGACGGCTCGTGGTCCGCGTACGGCTCGCCCCCTTTCCAACCGGCCGGCATCCGGGTATGCTCACGGCATATAATCAAAGCATTGATTAAATGAGGTGGTACCCATGGCGACCAAGGCGTTCGCGTCCTCGGCCGATCTCGGCGAGAAGCAGCGGACACTCGAGGTGCTCGCGGATGGCGTGTACGCACTGACGGCCGAGGGTGACCCGAATGTCGGAGCGATCGAGGGCGAGGACTTCCTGGTCTGTTTCGAGGCGCTCGCGACCCCGGTGGCCGCGCGTGACTGGCTGGCGCAGCTGCGCCAGCACACCGACAAGCCCGTCAAGTACCTGGTGTTGTCGCACTACCATGCGGTGCGCGTACTGGGCGCCAGCGCGTTCGATGCGGAGGTGATCCTCGCGCACGACAACACCCGCGCCCTGATCGCCGAGCGTGGCGAACAGGACTGGGACTCGGAGTTCGGCAGGATGCCGAGGTTGTTCAAGCAGCCGGAGTCCATTCCCGGCCTCACGTGGCCGACGCAGACGTTCAACGACCAGGTGAGAATCGACCTCGGCGGTGACCGCGGCACGCTGGAACTGCGGTACCTGGGTCGCGGGCACACCGAGGGCGACATCGTCGCCTGGCTGCCCCGGCAGCGGATCCTGTTCGCCGGAGACCTGGTCGAGGCGCAGGCGGCCCTCTACACCGGAGATGCGTTCCATCGGGACTGGGCCACCTCGACGCTGGACCGGGTCGCGGGCCTCGGTGCCGAAGCGCTGATCGGCGGCAGGGGAGCGGTGGCCCGCGGCGCGGACGCGGTGGCAGCCGCCGTCGAGCAGACCCGGCACTTCATAACCGTGATGCTGCGCGAAGTGGGCGCGGTGCAAGAGCGTGGCGGCACACCGAAGGAAGCCTTCGACGCGGCGCATGTCGCGCTGGTCGACCGCTACGGCGGCTGGCCGATCTTCGAGCACTGCCTGCCGTTCGACGTGTCCCGAGTCTGGGATGAACTGTCCGGCATCGAGCGCCCCGTCATCTGGACCGCGGAGCGCGACCGCGAGATCTGGGATCAGCTGCGGGACTGACGGGACTGACAGGACTGAGCGGAGCAGGCCATGACCAACGAAGCGGGCACGCCCGGGCGGGTTGCGGTTATCGGGAACGGGCCGGTCGGGCAGACGACAGCACTGCTGCTTGCCCGTTGGGGTATCGCCGTCACCCTGCTCGATGCCCGCCCGGAGCGGGACCTGGTCGGCTCGAAGGCGATCTGCCAGCAACGCGATGTGCTGGACGTGTGGGAGGCGGTCGGCGCGGGCAGGCGGATCGCCGACGAGGGCCTGACCTGGACCACCGCCCGCACCTTCTACCAGGACCGTGAGCTGTTCGCCTACACCCTGCCGGACCCGGGGCAGTCGGAGTTCCCCCCGTTCGTCAACATCTCGCAGTCGCGCACCGAGGAGATTCTCGACGAGCGGATCGCCGCCGAGCGACGCATCGACGTTCGGTGGCACCACCAGGTGGTCGGCATCCGGCAGCACGCGGCCGGGGTCGGGCTGCGGTGCGCGACGCCCCAAGGAACGACGGAGGTCACGGCGGACTACGTGGTGGCCTGCGCGGGAGCACGCAGTGACGGGATCCGCGACGACCTGGATGTGTCGTTCGGCGGGCACTCGTTCGACGACCGGTTCCTGATCTGCGACATCCGCGCCGAGTTGGCGAGGTGGGCACATGAGCGCCGGTTCTACTTCGACCCGGAATGGAACCCTGGCAGGCAGGTGCTCATCCACCCCTGCCCCGGCGCCGTCTTCCGCATCGACTGGCAGGTGCCCAGCGATTACGATCTCGCTGCCGAGGAGGCCAGCGGCGCCCTCGACGACCGGATCCGGGCCATCATCGGTGCGCGGCCGTACGAAATCGTGTGGAACTCGGTCTACCGCTTCCACTCCAGGGTGGTGGACCGGATGCGGGTCGGCCGGGTGTTGCTCGCGGGGGACTGTGCGCACCTGTATGCCCCGTTCGGCGCACGCGGACTGAACTCCGGTGTCGCCGATGCCGAGAACGCGGCCTGGAAGCTGGCGTTCGTGCTGCGCGGCTGGGCGGATGAGGAACTGCTGGAGAGCTACCACGACGAGCGGTACGCCGCCGCGATGGAGAACCTGGCGGTCACCACGGCGACGATGGACTTCCTGGTGCCGCACACCGACGAAGAGCGGCGCCACCGGCTGAATGTGCTGCGGCGCGCCCGCGACGACTCCGCCGCCCATCCCGAAGTGAACTCTGGGCGGCTGTCGGAGCCGTTCTGGTACGCGGACTCTCCGCTGACCACCGCCGATCCGTCCCGGCCGTTCGCCGGGCGGCCCGCCCGAGGGACGTTACCCGCCGCCGGCCCGGGAATCCTGGCACCGGACGTGCCGATCACCGTCGACGGGCGGAGGATCCGCTTCCGTGAGCTCGCCAGGGACGGATTCCTGCTCCTCGCCGGCGACGACGTGGCCGGAGACATGGCCCGGGCGGCCGCCGCGGCGGCGACGAGTGCGCCCGTGCGGCTGCTGCCTCTCGCCGGCATCGATCCTGGGGGCGCTCTCGCCGAAGCGCTGGCCGCCCGTCCGGAAGGACTGTGGATCCTGCGGCCCGACGCCCACGTGGCCGCCGTCCTGACACAACCGGACCGAGAGGCCGTGGTCGAGGCGATACGGCGCGCCACCGGCTCGGACTATGCGCGACCGGCACCGTGGACCTTGGCGAAGGGAGTGGCGCAATGACCAGCACCCGGGCCTCGGCCTCGCTGCTCGCAGGGCTGGTCGACGACGCGGGCCTGTTCCCACCGGCGGCCTTGTCCATGACCGATGCGGTGCGCAGACACCGGGAGGATCTTGCCGCGGGCGAAGCCGTCCTGACTCACAGGTTCCTCTGTGCCGCCTCCCGGATTGCCGAGTTACGCGAGGAACTCGATGACGGCGACCGGTTCCGGGTCGGGCTGATCGCCGACGCCGACGGGTTGGCGGCCACGGTCGCCGAAATCGAAGCCGATGCCCGGCTGACACTGGCTGCCATCGAGTTCCCGCTCGCCCGCGCGCGGCGCGCCGACCCGGTAGGCGCATTGACCGCCGCGCAGGGCGCCGTGGACGCCGTCGTGGCCGACGATGTCCCGCTGTTCGTCGAACCCGTCGAACTGTCCGATGTGGATCGGCTCGCGGCGGCGGTGGCCGCCGATCGTTCGCCGCGCGCCGTCGGGTTGAAGATCCGTTGCGGCGGGGCCAGCCAGGACCTGTTCCCCGCACCGGAGGCGCTGGGCGCCGCCGTGGTGACGGTCGTCGAACGCGGCGTGGTCATGAAGGCAACCGCCGGCCTGCATCACGCGGTCCGATACACCGACCCGGACACCGGACTTCTCCATCATGGTTACCTCAACCTGTTGCTGGCCGTCGCCGACGCACAGGCAGGCGGGGTAGCCGGCGAGGTGGCGGCGACCTTGCGGATCACCGACCCGGCGGTCCTGCTCCACCGGCTCGCGGAACTGGACGATGCCCGGGCGAGGGCGGTTCGGAACACCTTCGCCAGTTACGGGTCGTGCAGTACGAGGGTTCCGGTGGCGGAGGCGCGGGAGATGGGCATGCTTCAGGACGAGCAACGGCAGACAGGAGCGACAAGATGAGCCAGACCTGGGTGGATGTGCCCGCGGGATCCGGGTTCGGCCTGCGGAACCTTCCGTATGGGGTGTTCGCGCCGCAGGGCGGCCCGCGGCGTGTCGGGGTCCGGATCGGCGACTACGTGCTGGACTTGGCCGCAACGCTCGACGATCCGGTGTTCGCGAGCGGGTCATTGAACGCGTTCCTGGCGCAGGGGCGAGCGCGATGGACCGAGGTCCGCAACCGGATCGTCATGGCGCTGACCGAGGACGCCCAGCGCAGCCGTGTGGAGCCCGCACTGCATCCGGTGGACGGGGTGCGGTTGTACCTGCCGTTCGAGGTCGCGGACTACGTGGATTTCTACGCCAGCGAACAGCACGCCACCAACCTGGGCCGGATGTTCCGGCCGGACGCCGCACCCCTGCTGCCGAACTGGAAGCACCTCCCGGTGGGGTATCACGGCCGGGCAGGCACGGTGGTCGCGTCCGGAACCGCTATCCGCCGGCCGTGCGGGCAACGCAAGGCGCCCGACGACGCCGCGCCGTCCTTCGGCCGGTCGCGGAAGCTGGACATCGAGGCCGAGGTCGGTTTCGTGGTCGGCGCCGGGTCCCCGCTCGGCGATGCGGTGACCACAAAGGACTTCCGTGAGCACGTGTTCGGAGTGTGCCTGGTCAACGACTGGTCCGCGCGGGACATCCAGGCGTGGGAGTACGTGCCGCTCGGTCCGTTCCTCGGCAAGTCGTTCGCCACCTCTCTGTCGCCGTGGATCGTCCCGCTCGACGCCCTGGACGCGGCGCGGGTCGCGACTCCGGCGCAGGACCCGGCGCCGTTGGAGTACCTGCGCGAGAGCGAGGACTGGGGCCTCGACCTACAGTTGCGAGTGCGGCTGAACGGCGAACTGATCGCCCAGCCGCCCTACGCCCAGATGTACTGGTCGCCCGCGCAGATGCTGGCGCACATGACGGCGAACGGAGCTGCTTTGCGCACGGGTGACCTGTTCGCGTCGGGCACGGTGTCCGGGCCGGATCCGAGTCAGCGCGGCTCGCTGATCGAACTCACCTGGAACGGCGCGGAGCCGATCACGCTGGCGGACGGTACCACCCGGAAGTTCCTGGACGACGGCGACACGGTCACGATCAGCGCCGACGCGCCCGGTCCGGAAGGTTCCCGCATCGGCTTCGGCGAGGTCATCGGGCGGATCGAGCCCGCGGCGCGTTAGCGCGCATTCCTGCGAAAG
>WHSS01000148.1 GCA_009379975.1 Actinophytocola sp. | reverse complement strand
TTTCGCCTGCCCTGGCAAAGCCCATCGGCCGGGTCACCTCATCGACCCTGCTGCGGCACCTGGTGATCGCGGTCCTCGGCCTGGTCCTGGTGATGCTGGTACTGGAGAACACCAGCCCGTTCCGCCACAGCCAACTCGCGGAGCTGGCCTACCTGGGCATCGCGGCGGGCGGGCTGACGGTCCTCACCGGCCTCAATGGACAACTCTCGCTCGGCCACGGTGCCTTCATGGCGATCGGCGCCTACACCACCGCGCTCCTGCTCGGCGACCGCGACAGCGCCGTGCCCTTGGTACTGGTGTTGCTGATCGCCGCACTGGTCACGCTGGTGATCGGGGCGGGCGTCGGCGTCGCCGCCGCCCGGTTACACGGCCCCTATATCGCGGGCGCCACCCTGGCACTGGCGATTGCCGTACCCGGCATCGCGATCTTCTTCAAGAGCACCTTCGGTGGCGAACAGGGACTCACCGTGGCGATCCCGGAGATACCCACCTGGCTCGCCGACGCGGCCTACTTCGTAACCGCGAACGACATGACCAACAGCAAGTTCGTCGCCTACCTCGGCTGGATCTGCCTGATCATCACCTATGTCTTGCTGGCCAACCTCGCCGCCAGCCGGGTCGGACGTAACTGGCGGGCCGTCCGCGACAACGACGTGGCCGCCGAGATCGCCGGCATCAACCTCGGCCGGGCACGGGTACTCGCCTTCGTCGTCAGCACCACCTGCGCCGGCCTCGCCGGAGCGATCTTGGCGCTGGCCGTCCGGATCACCGCGCCGAGCGGCTTCACCCTGACGCTGTCGCTGGTCCTGCTCAGCGCCGTGGTCCTCGGCGGCCTCGGCAGCCTGCTGGGCGCCCTGATCGGCGCCGCGCTCCTCACCATGCTGCCGCAGCTGGTGACCAGCGCCGGGCGGGGCGCCGGACTCAGCGACCTGCAGGCGGCGGAACTGGCGCCCCTGGTCTACGGCCTCACCACGATGCTCGTCGTAATCCTGGCGCCCGCGGGCATCGTCGGCACCATCCGAAGCCGCTGGCGGATGCGGCGCCAAACAACGTGAGACCGGCGGCGCCCGGCTCACTGGGCCCCGCATATCGACAACAACAGGAAGGTGACGGGCATGAAGACAGGGTCCAGACGCATCACGCGGATCACCAGCGCGGTCCTGGCAGGCACGCTGCTCGCGGCGTGCGGTGCGGGCGGCAGGGAAGAGGGCGACGAGGGCGGCGGCACCGCCTCCGATGTCGGCATCACCGAAGACTCCATCAAGATCGGCGCACACTTCCCGCTCACCGGCGTCGCGGCGCCGGGCTACAGCGACATCCCCAGCGGGCACAAGGCCTACTACGACTTCGTCAACGCCCAGGGCGGCGTCAACGGCCGCAAGATCGAATTCGTGTCGCGCGACGATGCCTATAACCCGACCAACACCAGCCAGGTCACCAATGAACTGGTGCTCTCCGACGAGATCTTCGGCATGGTCTCGGGTCTCGGCACCCCGACCCACAGTGCCGTGGTCGACTTCCTCAACGGGGAGAAGGTGCCGGACCTGTTCGTCTCGTCCGGGTCGTTGCAGTGGGGCGATGACCCGAAGGCCAAGCCTTACACCTTCGGCTGGCAGCCGGACTACGAGACCGAAGGCAAGATCATCGGCCAGTGGATCAAGGAGAACATGCCGGACGCGCGCGTCGGGCTGTTCCTGCAAGATGACGATTTCGGTGAAGACGGCGAGAAGGGTGTCGAGCAATACCTCAGCAAGGAGATCGTCAAGGTGGAGCGCTACACCTCCGGCAACACCGACATCGCACCGCAGATCGCCTCGCTGCAGGCCGCCAAGGTCGACATCGTGCTCGGCTTCAACACGCCGTCCTACACCGCGTTGAGCCAGCTCGCCGCGAAGAAGCTGAACTTCAAGACCAAGTGGTTCTACAGCAACGTCGGCTCCGATCCCTCGTTGGTCGGCTCACTGCTCGCCCGCTTCGCCGAAGGTGCGGTCAAGGACAGCCCCAGCCTGCTCGACGGGGTAATGACCACCGAGTACATCCCTGGCATTGACACGCCGGACAACCCCTGGGTCAAGTTGTGGCAGCGGGTCTGGGACGAGCACGGCGGGGACGGGGAGCTCACCAACTACCGGGTCTACGGCATGTCTCAGGCTTACACCTTCGTCCAGGCACTGCAGGCCGCCGGGCCCGACCCGACGCGCGAAGGCATAGTCAAGGCGGTCGAGCAGGTGGGTGCGGACTTCGAAGGTCCGGCGCTCGCGCCCTTCCGGTACTCCGCCGACAGCCACATGGGCATCTCGGGTCTGCAGGTCGCGGAGTTGAAGGGCGGTGTCGCCGAGGCGCTGACACCGGTGCTGACGACCGATATCGGGGACCAGCCGATCAAGGAGGACGACTCCAGCGCGGCCGACGACGCGCCACCGGAGAGCGGCATCCCGGACGTCAAGCCCGCCGGCTGAGGCAGATGCGTCGCAGTGGAGCCGAAGGGCACCTTCGGTGCCGGATATGCACCGGAGGGCCCCTTCGGCTCCACCTTATGAAGAGGACTCAGAGGAAAGGCATAGCGCATGGACCTGCAGCTGTCCGAAGAGGAGCGGGAGATTCGGGAGTGGGTGCGCACCTTCGTGCGCAAGGAGATACTGCCGCTCGAGCCCGAGGTCCTCAATCGCGAGCGGCGCAACGAGCGGGGGCTGCCCGCGGCCGAGCTCGCACGCCTGCAGGACACGGCTAAGCAGGCGGGTTTCTTCGGCATCCAGACCCCGGTGGAATACGGCGGCATGGGATTGAGCGCCGTGATGAGCGCCCTTGTCGAGGTGGAACTCGGCCGCTCCTTCATAGGTTTCCGGTTCGCAGGCGACGCCGACAACATCCTGTACTGCGCCAACGACGAGCAGCGGGCGGCCTACCTGGTGCCCACCATCAACGGCGATCGGAAGAGCTGCTTCGCGATCACCGAACCTGGCGCTGGCTCCGATGCCCGCGCGATCCGTGCCTCGGCCCGCCGCGAGGGCGACCACTGGGTGATCAACGGCGAGAAGACGTTCATCACCGGTGCCAACGAAGCCGACTTCGCGATGGTGTTCGCGGTCACCGATCCGAGGCAGGACAACGAGGGTCGCCCGGTCTACGACGGCGCCGGCGTGACCTGCTTCCTGGTAGACCGCGACCGAGGCTGGAAGCCCGAGCCCATCGACACCATGGGCGAATGGGGCCCGGCATCGCTGGTCTTCGACAACGTGACGGTGCCGCACGCGAACATCCTCGGTGAGCAGGGAAAGGGCTTCGAACTCGCGATGCAATGGATCGGCCGGGGTCGCTACCTGCTTCCAGCGCGCGCGCTGGGCGCCTGCGAACGCTTGGTCGAGATGGCCATCGAGCATGCGAGCAACCGGGTCACTTTCGGGCAGCCGATCGTCGACCGGCAGGCCATCCAATGGATGGTCGCCGACTCGGCGACCGAGATCGAGGCACTGCGCTGGCTGACGTTATCCGCGGCGTGGCAGGTCGACGCCGGGCAGGACTCGCGGCAGGCACAGTCGATGGCGAAGCTCTACGGCGGTGTGAAGGCCAACGAGATCGTCGACCGGGTGCTGCAGATCCACGGCGGCATGGGCTACACCCGCGAACTGCCGGTGGAGCGGTGGTACCGCGAACTCCGGCTGCTGCGGATCTACGAGGGCACCGACGAGATCCAGCGCCGCACCATCGCCCGCAACCTGGTCAAGGGCCACGCCTCGATCCGCGGCCACCTCGGCTGAGCGCTGAAAGACGCCTTCAGTCCACTGGGCGGAGTGAAAGACGCTTTCAGTCCGTTGAACGGACTGAAAGCGTCTTTCAGCGCGCGGTTAGGTCTAACGGATAGCTCGCCATGTCCCGATCGATGGCGTCGGCGAGGTGCGCCGGGAACGGGCTGGTGCGCCGCTGCGTCAGGTCGACGTTCGCGGACACGAATTCGAGCGTGTTGGCTACCTCATCGGTAGTGCGGTTCACCAGGAACGACATACCGCGAATGATCTTGTCCGTCCGGCCGAGCACGCAGGCGTGCGTGGAGACCTTATGCCCGACCAGCACTTCGTTGTGATAGCGGAGGTGCTGCTCCAGCGAGAAGGTGCCCTGCTCGCGTTTCTCGTCGCGGGCGAAGCCGAGGCGGTGGAACAGCCGCCACACCGTGGTGGTCTGCAGCTCGTAGTAGTGCTTGACGTTCATGTGCCCGTTGCGGTCCTCATACTCGGGCGGAATGACCTGCTCCAGCCCGGCGGGAACGCGCAGGATCAGCTCGGTGCTCGGCAGCCAGCCACGATGCGCGTCAGTCACCGCCCTCACCCGAACCGGCCGCGGTGGGGTCCTCGCTCACCCGCACCAGCAGCTTGCCGAAGTTGCGGCCGGCGAGCAAGCCGCGGAAGGCCTCCGGCGCGTTCGTCAAGCCCGCCACCACGTCCTGCCGGTAGCGAACCGAGCCGTCGCGCACCCAACCGGACATCTCCCGCAGGAATTCGTCGTGGTGCTCGGCGACGAACTCGGTCTGGATGAAGCCCCGCACGGTCAAGCTCTTGGTGAGAACCTGCCGGAAGAAGCCCGGCAGCCGATCGGGCCCTGGAGGCGCCTCGGTCAGGTTGTACTGCGAGACGAGTCCGCAGACCGGCATGCGGGCGAACGTGTTCAGCCGCCGCATCACCGCCTCCGTGACCGGCCCGCCGACGTTCTCGAAATAGACGTCGACCCCGTCCGGGACCGCGGCGGCCAGCTCCGCGTCGAAGCCGGGCGAGCGGTGATCGACGGCGGCGTCGAAGCCGAACTCGTCGAGCAGGGCCGCGCACTTCTCCGGCCCGCCCGCGATGCCGACCGCACAGGCACCGCGGAGCTTCGCGATCTGGCCGACGGCCGAGCCGACCGGTCCGGTCGCGGCCGCGACCACCACCGTCTCCCCCGGCTTCGGCTTACCGATGTGCAGCAGCCCGGCGTAGGCGGTGAAGCCCGGCATGCCCAGCACGCCGACCGCGGTCGAAATCGGCGCGTGGCCGGGGTCGAGCTTGCGCAGGCCTCGCCCGTCGCTGACCGCGTGGCTCTGCCACCCCGAGTAGGACAGCACGAGCTCGCCCGCCGCGAATCGCGGGTTGCGCGACTCGATGACCTCGCAGACCGTGCCGCCGACCATGACCTCGCCGATCTCGACCGAGGCGGCGTAGGACTTGGCCGCACTCATCCGGCCACGCATGTACGGGTCGAGCGAGAGGTAGATGACCCGCAACAGCACCTCGCCCTCGGAAAGGGCGGGCAGGTCGAAGGTGACCACGTCGAAGTCGGCGTCCTTCGGCTCGCCGACGGGGCGAGCGGCGAGCCGGAGCTGCGTGGCTTTCATGCCGGTGTCTGCTGCCGCTTGATCTCGTTGCGCGCCAACGCGTTCTTGTGCACCTCGTCCGGGCCGTCGGCGAAGCGGAGGGTGCGGATGTTCGCGAACAACCTGCCGAGCGGGAAGTCCTGGCTCAGCCCGCCCGCGCCGTGCACCTGGATGGCCTTGTCCAGGATCCATTCCACCGTCTGCGGGGTCGCGATCTTGATCGCCTGGATCTCGGTGTGGGCGCCCTTGTTGCCCACGGTGTCCATCAGCCAGGCGGTCTTGAACACCAGCAGCCGCAGCTGCTCGACCCGGACCCTTGCCTCGGCGATCCAGTCGCGCACCACGCCCTGCTCGGCGAGCGGTTTACCGAACGCGACCCGTTCGGAAGCGCGGGCACACATCAGCTCGATGGCCCGCTCGGCGACGCCGATGGAGCGCATGCAGTGGTGGATCCGCCCCGGGCCGAGCCGGGCCTGCGCGATCGCGAAACCGTCGCCCTCGTTGCCGATCAGGTTCGTGGCAGGGACCCGCACGTCGGTGAACTCGACCTCGGCGTGGCCGCCGTGCTCGTGGTCGTCGTAGCCGAAGACCTCCATGCCGCGGTGAATGGTGACGCCAGGCGTGTCGCGAGGCACCAGGACCATCGACTGCTGGCGGTGCCGGTCCTCGCTCGGATCGGTCTTGCCCATCACGATGAGGATCTCCGCGTTCGGGTTCATCGCCCCGGTGATCCACCACTTGCGGCCGTTGAGGACGTACGAGTCGCCGTCGCGCTCGATGCGGGTGCTGATGTTCGTCGCGTCCGACGAGGCGACGTCGGGCTCGGTCATCGCGAAGCTGGACCGGATCTCGCCGTTCAGCAGCGGCTGCAGCCATTCCTTGCGCTGCGCCTCGGTGCCGAACATCGACAGCACCTCCATGTTCCCGGTATCCGGCGCGGAGCAGTTGAGCGCGGCCGGTGCCAGCGCGCCGGACCGCCCGGTGAGCTCGGCCAGCGGTGCGTACTGCAGGTTGGTCAGCCCGGCGCCGTGCTCCCCCGGCAGGAAGAGGTTCCACAGGCCACGCTCACGCGCCTCGGCACGCAGCTCGTTCAGCACAGGAACGGTGGACCACGCCCAGGGGTCCGGCAGTGCGGCGAGCTGCTGCTCGAACACCTCGTTGGCGGGTTCGACCCGCTCGGTCAGGAAGGCCTGCAGTCGCTGCCGCAGCTCCTCGGTGGCGTCATCGAGTGCGAAGTCCATCAGTTCTCCTCCTTCAGCGCGGCAAGGCCCGCGTCGATGAGTGGCGCCACGGCGGCACCCACCGTCTCGAAGCCGTCGCCGACGGTCTGGCCATGGATGAAGCGGTAATAGATGCCTTCGAGGATCACGGCCAGCTTGAAATACGCCAGGCCGAAATAGAAGCCCATGTCCGACAGGTCGCGGCCGCTGGCATCGGCGTAGCGCCGCAGGATCTCGTCGTCGGTGGGATAGCCGGGCGCCAGCGACACATTCGACACCGGATAGTCGGTCGCCAGCCTCGCGATCCGCTGATAGACCAGCAGCAGCGCGACGTCGGTCAGCGGGTCGCCGAGGGTGGCCATCTCCCAGTCGAGCACCGCGCGTACCTGGTCGGCGTCGTCGACGAGGAGGTTGTCCAGCCGGAAGTCGCCGTGCACCACGGCCGCGGGCGACTCGTCGGGCACCCGCTGCGCCAGCAGGTCCCGCAGCTCGTCCGCGCCGGGCAGCTCGCGGCTGCGGGAACCGTCGAGCTGCTTGGCCCAGCGGCGAACCTGGCGTGCCAGAAACCCCTCGGGCCGGCCGAAGTCGGCCAGTCCGACCGACGCCGGGTCAACCGCGTGCAGCGTCGCCAGGGTGTCCACCATCCGGTGGACGATGGCGCGGGTGCGGTCCGCACCGAGCGGTTCGAGCTCGGTGGCGAGCCGGTAGGGCGTGCCGGTCACCCGCTCCATCACATAGAACGGCGCCCCGATCACCTCGACGTCATCACACATCGCGTAGGTCTCGGGCACCGGGACACCGGTCGGCCCGAGCGCGGTGATCACCCGGTACTCGCGCCCCATGTCGTGGGCCGTCGCCAGCACATGACCCAGCGGCGGGCGCCGCACCACGACTTCCGAGGCGCCGTCGGTCACCACATACGTCAGGTTCGACTTGCCGCCCGCGATGACCTTGCCGCGCAACGGGCCGGTGAGCAACCCCGGCGCGGCGGTGTCGAGGAACTCGGCCAGCCGGGTGAGCGGCAACCCAGGCGGGTCGCCGGTCTGCTCCTTGCTTGCCTCGGGCCGGGTGGTCATGCTCAGGGCACCATCACGGACACGGTCTCGACGACGCAGGCGGGCTTGTCGCCGCCCTCGAGCTCGATGGTGACCCGGGAGGTGACCTGCGCACCCGCCTTGCCATGGGTGAGCTCAAGCAACTCGACACCGGCGCGCACGCGGGAGCCGACCGGCACCGGCGCGGGGAAACGCACCTTGTTGGCGCCGTAGTTCACGCCCATCTTCAGGCCGTCCACCCGGTAGACCTGCCAGACCAGCTTCGGCACCAGCGAAAGCGTGAGGTAGCCGTGCGCGATCGTGGTGCCGAACGGCCCCTGCGCCGCCTTCTCCGGGTCGACGTGGATCCACTGGTGATCCCCGGTGGCCTCGGCGAAGAGGTCGATCTGCTGCTGGGTGACGGTGTGCCAGTCGCTATACCCGAGGTGGGTGCCGACCGCCTTCTCGACCTCGTCGAGGCCGTTGAAAACCTGCATCTGCTGTTCCCTTTCTCCCAGGCCCTGCGCCTCAGGCCTTCGGCCCACCGGCGACGTAGATCACCTGGCCGGAGACGAATCCGGCACCCTCACTGACGAAGAACGACACGGTGTGCGCGATGTCCTCGGGACGGCCGGTACGAGCGACCGGGATCTGCGAGGCAGCCCCCTTCTTGAAGTCCTCGAACGGAACACCAACGCGCGCCGCGGTGGCCGCTGTCATTTCGGTCTCGATGAAGCCGGGCGCGATCGCGTTCGCCGTCACGCCGAACTTGCCCAGCTCGATCGCCAGCGTCTTGGTGAAGCCCTGCAGGCCCGCCTTGGCCGCGGAGTAGTTCGCCTGGCCGCGGTTGCCGAGCGCCGATGTGCTGGACAGGTTGACGATCCTGCCCCACTTGGCGTCGATCATGTGCTTCTGCACCGCGCGGCTCATCAGGAACGACCCTCGCAAGTGGACGTTCATCACGGCGTCCCAGTCGCCGGCCGACATCTTGAACAGCAGGTTGTCCCGCAGGATCCCGGCGTTGTTGACCAGCACGGTCGGCGCGCCGAGCTCATCGACGACCCTGGCGATCGCAGTCTCGACCGCTTCCTCGTCGGCGACGTCGACACCGACGGCGAGGGCCTTCCCGCCCGCCGCTTCGATCTCCGCGACGACCGCCTTGCACGCGTCCTCGTCGAGGTCCAGGATCGCCACCGCGAATCCGTCCTCGGCGAGCCGCTTGGCGACGCCTGCGCCGATACCGCGGGCGGCGCCGGTCACCACGGCGGTGCGGGTTGTCTTCTCGTTCATGCTTTCTCCCTTACTCGAATCAGCCACTATCGCAGTCTCAACGCAGTCTGCTACGCCACGAACGCCACCCTGCCGACGGTCGCGCCGTCGGCGAGGCGCTGGACCCCGTCGGCCACCTGTTCCAGCGAAAGCCGCTCGCTGACCATCGGCTTGATCGAGCCCGCCGCAGCCATTTCGGTCAGCGCCTTGTGGCAAGCGGGGATCGACTCCGGGTCGCGGGCGGCATACAGGCCCCAGTGCAGGCCGAGGATCGAATAGTTCTTCACCAGCGCATGGTTGAGCGCGGCGGACTGGATCTGACCGCCCGCGAATCCCACGACCAGAATGCGGCCCTCGAAGGCGATGCACTTGGTGGAACGCTGATAGACCTCGCCGCCGACCGGGTCGTAGATGACGTCCGCGCCCCGGCCGCCGGTGGCTTCCTTCACCACAGCGACGAAGTCCTCGCGGCGCCGGTCGATGACGATGTCGGCGCCGAGCGCGCGAGCCACTTCGGCCTTCGCCTCGCCGCCGACCACGCCGATCACGCGCGCACCCGCGGCCTTGCCGAGCTGGATGGCCGCGCTGCCGACTCCGCCCGCGGCGGCGTGCACCAGGAGGGTCTCGCCCGCTCGTAGCTGGGCCCGCCGGTGCAGGCCGAACCAGCCGGTCTGGTAACCGATATAGAACGCGGAAGCTTCGGCGTCGCTCAACGAATCCGGCGCCGCGAACGTGCTCTCCGCCGCCATCAGGGCGTAGTCGGCGAACCCGCCGTGGGGCAGACTGCCTCCGCCGAGCACCCGGTCACCGGTCGCGATGTTGGTGACGCCTTCGCCCGTGGCGACCACCTCACCGCACAGCTCGACGCCGGGAGTGAACGGCAGCGGCGGCTTGACCTGATACTCACCGCGGCACATCAGCACATCGGGAAAGTTGGCCGCCGCGCCGAGTACCCGTACCGCCAGCTGTCCCGCCGCCGGCTCCGGCTCGGCGATGTCGACCAGCCGGAGCACGTCTCGCGGTTCACCCAGCTCGCTGACCTGCCACGCCCTCATCAGAACACGCCTTTCGCCTCGAGCCGCTGCTGCAGCCGGTTCATCCCGTTCAGCCAGGAGCCGGTCTTGCTCGCGCGGAGCTGGTAGTAATCCTGGACCTGGGGATGCGGCAGGATCAGGAACCGGTCGTCGGCGAGGCCTTGCCAGACGGCTTCGGCGACCTCCTCCGGTGTCAGCGCCTTGTCGTGGCTGAGTACCTCCTGCAATCCGCCGCCCGCGTCATCGAACATGCGCGTCTTGACGCCCTGCGGGCAGATCGCCTGCACCACGATGCCGCGGTGCCGGTAGGTGGCCGAGAGCCATTCCGCGTAGGCCACGGCGGCGTGCTTGCTCACCGAGTACGTCGGGCTCCCGAGCATGGTCAGCAGCCCGGCCGCCGAAGCGGTGACCACGAACCTGCCGCCGCCCGCCTCCAGCCACGTGGGCACCAGCCGGCGCGCCGCACGCACGTGCGCCATCACGTTGACCTCGATGCTGGCCGCCCAGTCCGGCTCACCGGCGTCGAGCCCCTGGCCCCGGTCGATTCCCGCGTTCGCGAAGAAGATGTCTATGCCGTCGAGGTGCTCCCGCGCCGCGGTGACCAGCGCCTCGACACCGTCGTCGGAGGCGGCATCGCCAGGTATCGCGTGCCCGCCGATCCGCTCGGCGACCTCACGCGCGCCGTCGGCGTCGATGTCGTTGACGACGACCCGCGCGCCTTCCTGCGCCAGCTTCGTCGCGATGGCCGCACCGATGCCGCCGCCTGCCCCGGTGACGACTACGCCCGCACCATCGACCGCCATGTCACACACCTCCCGTAAGCGTCACGCCGCCATCGATCACGATCAACTGTCCCGTCAGCCACGCGGCGTCTTGCGACAGCAGGAAGGCCACCACGCTACCGATGTCGTCGGGCACGCCGAGTCGCTTGAGCGGGTAAGCCTGGGCGACGTCGTCCTCCCTGCCCTCATAGAGCGCGGTGGCGAACTGCGTCTTCACCACCGCGGGCGCGACGGCGTTGACCCGGATGTCCGGCCCCAGCTCAACGGCGAGTTCCTGGGTGATGTGGGTCAGCATCGCCTTGCTCGCGCCGTAGAAGCCGATGCCGGGGGCGGGCCGCGTCCCGGCCACCGACGACACGTTCACCACGGCGCCGCCGTGCTCACCCAGCCAGGCCTGGTGCGCCTGCTGCACCCATGACAGCGCGGCAAGGCAGTTGACCTCGAAGATCTTGCGCGCGGCAGCCAGGTCCATCTCCACCATCGGCCCGTAGACCGGGTTGATGCCGGTGTTGTTCACCAGCATGTCGACGCTGCCGAACTCGGCGATGGTGCGCTTGATCGCGTCGGCCTGATGCGTCACGTCGTCGGACTTGCCGGCGACCGCCATTGCGTGCTCCTCGCCGCCCAGCGTCGCCACCGCTTCGTCCAGCGCCTCCTGCTTGCGGGCGGTGATACATACCCGGGCGCCGTCGGCGACCAGCCGTTGCGCGATGGCGAGGCCGATACCGCGGCTGGCCCCGGTCACGATGGCCACTTTGCCCTCGAACCGCTTACTCATCAGGACATCCTCTCCAGAATCATCGCCATGCCCTGGCCGCCGCCGACGCACATGGTCTCGAGGCCGAACTGCTTGTCGTGGTGTCGCAGCGAGTTGATCAGCGTGGAGGTGATGCGGGCGCCGGTCATGCCAAAGGGGTGACCGACGGCGATCGCGCCGCCGTTGACGTTGAGCTTCTCGATGTCGATGCCCAGATCCCGATACGACGGGATGACCTGGGCGGCGAAGGCTTCG
>WHSS01000063.1 GCA_009379975.1 Actinophytocola sp. | reverse complement strand
CTGATGGGATTCGCGATAGCGACCTTGGTCTTCGTGGTGGCCTAGTACTTGAGTCTCGGCACGGCGGTGTGCGCGGGCCCTACACTCGGTGACATGCCAGAAGCCACGACGGTGATCCCGTCAGGACTGACCGGCGGGCTCGCGGACGCCACCCGTGACGAGACGAGCCTCCGCCGTTTTCTCGAAGGCCTGCCCGGCGTCGACCAGGTGGGTGTCGAGCAGCGGGCGGCGGGGCTCGCCACCCGCAGTATCAAGAAGGACGCAAAGCGGTGGGCGATTGACGCCGCGATCGGCATGGTGGATTTGACCACGCTGGAGGGCGCCGACACCAAGGGGACGGTGCGCTCGTTGTGCGCGAAGGCGCGCAGGCCGGATCCGGAGCGGCCGGACACGCCCCAGGTGGCGGCGGTGTGTGTGTATCCGGACCTGGTGACGACCGCCGTCGAGGCGCTGGCCGGTACCGGGATCGGGGTGGCCAGTGTGGCGACGGCGTTTCCGTCGGGCCGGTCGAACCGCACGGTCAAGCTGGCCGATGTGGCGCTGGCGGTGGAGTCGGGTGCGACCGAGGTCGACATGGTGATCGACCGGGGCGCGTTCCTCGAGGGCCGTTATGGGGATGTGTTCGAGGAGATCCAGACGATCAAGGCCGCGTGCGGCGACACCCACCTCAAGGTGATTTTGGAGACCGGTGAGCTGGCGACCTACGACAATGTTCGTAAGGCGTCGTGGCTGGCGTTACTGGCGGGTGGGGATTTCATCAAGACTTCGACCGGGAAGGTGTCGCCAGCGGCGACGTTGCCGGTCACGCATGTGATGCTGCAAGCGGTGCGCGATTGGCACACGGCCACCGGTGAGTACCGGGGGGTGAAGCCGGCGGGCGGGATCAGGACGACGAAAGACGCCATCCGCTACCTGGTCGCGGTCAACGAGGTCGCGGGGGAAGAGTGGCTCACGCCGACGTTGTTCCGGTTCGGCGCATCCAGCCTGCTCAACGACCTGCTGTTGCAGCGGCGGACCCAGCTTGATGGCCATTACAGCGGCCCGGATTATGTGAGCGAGTGAGATGGAAGCGATAACTGGACCACGGCCGCGGTCGCCCATCGAGCGAGGAACACGCGTCGCGAAGCGGCGCCGATTGGGCACGGTGAACTGATGCGGTCGGTCCATTCGCCAGCCGGGAGACGGGGCCGCCCTGTTCTCGTCGCCGCTGTTGGCTGGACGGTGAGCGCGGGCGGTCGCGGCTGCCGGCTTACCCGGCGGTGTGGACGTGGTGACTCGAATTCACCAGGGCGTGCAGACTGGCGAATGGAACGGAGCTAGATATGTCACTGCCTGTCTTCGACTACGCCCCTGCACCGGAGAACCGGGACATCGCCAACCTCAAACCGTATTACCGCCCGTTCATCGGCGGCGAGTTCGTCGACGGTGGCGGTGAGCCGTTGAAGACGGTCAACCCGGGCACGGGGGAGGCGCTGGCCGAGGTCTCGACGGTGTCGGAGACCGATGTCGACTCCGCCGTCAAAGCCGCCCGCACCGCGTATGAGCGGGTGTGGCGGCGGATGCCGGGCGCGGAGCGGGGGAAGTATTTGTTCCGGTTGGCGCGGCTGATCCAGGAACGCGCCCGCGAGCTCGCGGTGCTGGAGTCGCTGGATAACGGTAAGCCGATCAAGGAGTCTCGCGACAGCGACATCCCCACCGCGGCCGCGCACTTCTTCTATCACGCGGGCTGGGCCGACAAACTGGACTACGCGGGTTTCGGCCCGAACCCGAAGCCGCTGGGGGTGGCGGGTCAGGTCATTCCGTGGAACTTCCCGCTACTGATGCTGGCGTGGAAGATCGCGCCGGCGTTGGCGACCGGGAACACGGTAGTGCTCAAGCCGGCGGAGACCACGCCGCTGACCGCGCTCGTGTTCGCCGAGATCTGCCAGCAGGCCGAGCTGCCGCCCGGAGTGGTCAACATCGTGCCCGGCGCCGGCGATGTGGGTGCGACGCTGGTCGGGCACCCCGGCATCGACAAGGTTGCGTTCACCGGTTCGACCGAGGTCGGCAAGCTGATCCAACGCCAGCTCGCCGGTCGGTCCACCAAACTCACCCTGGAGTTGGGCGGGAAGGCCGCCAACATCGTGTTCGATGACGCGCCGCTGGATCAGGCGGTGGAGGGCATCGTCAACGGCATCTTCTTCAACCAGGGCCACGTGTGCTGCGCGGGGTCGCGGCTGCTGGTGCAGGAGTCGGTGGCAGAGGAGTTGCTGCACAAGCTGCGGGCCCGGGTCGCCACGTTGCGGATGGGTGACCCGCTGGACAAGAACACCGACATCGGCGCGATCAACTCGCGCGAACAACTGGCCAAGATCCGGGAGCTGGTCGCGGTGGGTGACGCGGAGGGCGCCAGCCGATGGACCAGCCCGTGCGCGGTGCCGGACAAGGGGTTCTTCTTCGCGCCCACGGTGTTCTCCGAGGTGCAGTCGTCGATGCGGATCGCGCGGGAGGAGATCTTCGGGCCGGTGCTGTCGGTGCTGTCGGTGCTGACCTTCCGCACCCCGGACGAGGCCGTGGTCAAGGCCAACAACACTCCGTACGGGCTGTCCGCCGGTATCTGGACCGAAAAGGGCTCGCGGATCCTGTGGGCCGCCAACCAGCTACGCGCCGGTGTCGTGTGGGCGAACACGTTCAATCGGTTCGACCCCTCCGCCCCGTTCGGTGGGTATCAGGAGTCGGGCTTCGGCCGCGAGGGCGGCCGGGCTGGTCTGGAGGGCTATCTCGATGTCTGACAACACCACGCGGGTTGCGGTGGCCAAGACGTACAAGCTCTACATCGGCGGGACGTTTCCCCGCTCGGAGTCGGGCCGCTCCTACCCGGTCAACGACACCCGCGGCCGGTTCCTCGCCAACGCCGCGCACGCCTCCCGCAAGGACGTCCGCGACGCCGTTGTCGCCGCGCGCAAGGCGTTCGGCGGCTGGTCGTCGGCCACTGCGTATAACCGGGGGCAGGTGCTCTACCGGGTCGCCGAGGTGATGGAAGGCAGGCGCGAGCAGTTCGTCGCCGAAGTCCGGGCGTCGGAGGGAGTGCAGGCCCGCCGCGCGGAAACCCTGGTGGACGCCGCGATCGACCGATGGGTGCACTACGCGGGCTGGACCGACAAGATCGCGTCGGTGCTCGGCGCGTCGAACCCCGTGTCGGGGCCGTATTTTTCGTTCACCGTGCCCGAACCGACCGGGGTGGTCGCCGTGCTCGCTCCGCAGCGTTCCTCGCTGCTCGGGCTGGCCTGCGTGCTCGCTCCCGTGCTGGCCGGCGGCTGCACGGCGGTGGTGGTCTCCAGCGGTGAGCGGCCGTTGCCCGCGATCACCCTCTCCGAAGTCCTGGCTACCTCCGACGTTCCTGGTGGCGTGGTCAACATGCTCACCGGACACGCCGCGGAACTGGGTCCCTGGCTGGCCGCGCACGCTGACGTCAACGCCCTCGACCCCACCGGCGCCGAGCCCGAACAACGCGCCGAACTCGCCCACGCCGCGGCCGACACCGTCAAACGCGTACTCCGCGTGCCCGACACCGAACCCGACTGGACCGCCGCCTCGGACATCACCCGCCTGCGCACCTATCTCGAGCACAAAACCGTCTGGCACCCCATGGGCGTGTGAGGTGGTCGGCTCGCGGTGAGGCGGCGGCTGCGAAGCGAATCGCCAATATCGCGGGACGGCGGTGCCGGGAGGGCTGTTCACAAGTCATTCGGCGGGGCCGCCCGGCAAGATCGCGGGCGTTGACAACAGCGTCGCCTTCTGCTGGACCTCCAACATCGGCGGCGCCACCAATCCGCGGCTTGCCGCTGCCTAGATCAGCTCCGCGGCGGGTACTCCACGGGATATGAACGTCCTAGCTGTTGGCGGCATCCTGCTGATCGTGCTGGTGGCCTGGGACGCGGCGATCACCGTGCTGCATCCGGACGCCGAAGGGCTGCTGGCCGGTGGCATTCGCCGGGTCGTGTGGCGGGTGACCGCGGCGGTGAGCACCGGTGTGCCGCGACTTGGCAAGCCGGTGCTCGGGCTGGCTGGGCCGGTGATCGTGGCGCTCACTTTCGTCAGCTGGGTCGGGTTGATCACGCTCGGCCTCGCGCTGGTCATCTGGCCGATGCTGCCGCACGACTTCGACGTGCAGGGCGATCTGGGCTCGCTCGGCTTCCTCGATGCGCTCTACTTCGCCGGCGGTACGGTCACCGTGCTCGGCTACGGCGACCTCACGCCAGTCTCCCCGGCGGGCCAGCTGATCTCGGTGTTCGCCGCTGCCATCGGGTTCACGCTGTTCACCGGGATGGCCACCTACGCCATCGAGATCGTCAGCGGTGTCGCGACTCGCAACCGGTTCACGCTGGCCGTGCACGACGACGTCCGCGGCGGGGGCGGCGCCACCATGCTCGCCGAATGCCTTGCCGAAGCAGGCGCCGGTGAGACCCGTGAGCGGTGTCGGACCTGGGCGGATTACCTGCGTGACGTCGACGAGTTGACGCACCGGTTTCCGTTGGTGGCGTTCACCTACCGCTCGGATCGCGCGGAGTACGACCCGGAGGTCGCGTTGCGGCATGTCGGCGAGGGGACGGTCGCCGCCTTGCTCGCTTCCGCCCGCGAGCCCGGATTGCGCGGCACCGCCGCGGCCTTGTGCTCCGCGTTGACCCGGTTACAGCGCACCATCGCCGAGGTCTATCTCGACCACGGCATCACCGCGCGGCTCAACCATCCCGATCCGACTGATCGCGATCACCAGGCGGTGGTTGCGGTCGAGCGCGTGCTCTCCGCCCATGTCGGGCCAGCGGCCGATGCGGCGAGTTCAAGCGAGGTGGTCGAGTTGGTCTTTCGTTGCCGGATCTTTCTCGCCGGACTGCACGAGTGGTCGGGTACCGGCGTGCCGCCGCACGAATGGGATGGCTGAATCGAGCCGCCGCGTCAACCGGTCATCAGGTTCGCGGCCATGGTCGCGCCCAGGTTCCAGCACGCTTCCAGGTCTTGCTTCGACACCTCGCCGGTGCTGGTGACGTGATCGGCCGCCTTGGTCCACGCGAGCCCGGTGGTGATGGACTCGATGCCGTGGATGGCTCCGGTGGTGTCGTTATTGCCGTGGATGTAGAGGCCGTAGGGGCGAGTGCGGGTCGCGTCGAGGCAGGGGTAGTAGATCTGGTCGAAGAAGTGCTTGAGCGCCCCCGACATGTATCCGAGGTTCGCGGTCGTGCCGAGCAGGTAGCCGTCGGCGGCCAGCACGTCGGAGGGAGTGGCGGCCAGCGCGGGCTTGCGGACGACGTCGACGCCCTCGATCTCGTCGGTGGTGGCGCCTTCGACGACGGCTTCGAACATGGCCTGCACATTCGGACTGGGCGTGTGGTGCACGATCAGCAGCGTTGGCATGGCTCAAGGGTGCCGTATCCACCGTGTCCGCGCTCCATCTACCAGGTCGGGTTAGCGCTCGGTAGCAGGCGCCCTGATTTATCCGCTCGTCATCGCTTCGGTGCTCGCGTCGGCCGGACTCATCAGTGATGGCTGGGCGCCTGGCTTTGCTGTGCCACTGATATGGGTCCTTGTTGGGCTTTTCGCGCTTGGCACGCTGGTCAACGCGATCTCCCGGGCCAAGCTTGAGCGCGTCTGGGCGCCGGTTTCGTTGGTGATCGCGGTGAGCTGCGGCATCATCGCGGCCGGCATGTAGGACAGCGGACGCGCCCGAAGTGCGGACACGGCGGACTGGGGCGCGGACACGGCGGCGTGGCGAGCCGAAGGACTCCTTGGGTGCGCGATAGACACCGGAGGACCCCTTCGGCCCGCTACCCACTATGGGCGCGCCGGCGAGAACAGGTACAGGCCGTCGTCGCGGTCACTGCCCGCTACGTAGGTCTGGCCGTCCCTGGTGAACGCTTCCACACCCCAGAAATCGCTGCCGGTTTCCGAGAGGTAGCTGCCCGTCTCCACGAGCGAACAGGTGCTGGTGTCGTCGGGATCCTCGCACTGAATCTCCAGCGCCCGCATGCCGCCCGAGTAGTAGGACAGGTACGCCCTGCTCGCATCGTTCGGGTCGGTCGCCACTTCGTGCACCGTCAGGTCGCCAAAGCCCTCCGCGAACCCCTCGTCGTGCGCTTGGGGGATGGCGTAGGCGTCGACGGCTTGTCCGGTCTCGGCGTCGAAGAGCCACACGTAGCCCCAGCCGTCGAACTGTGGGGTGAACGAGACCTGCTCGCCGACCGTGCCGACCGCGGGCTCGTCGCCGGAGTAGTTGGCGCTGTAGTCCGGTGCGGTATCGAACAGCAGGTGCATGGCCCGGTGTCCGATGCAGACGGCAGGCGCGGTCTTGTCGTACACGTGGCCCTGGCTGCCACAGGCTCGCGCGTCCGCCGCGTCGCCGAACTGTGCGCCGCTGTGGTGGTTCGCCACAACCACCGCGTCGTAACCCGCGTTCTGGCCCGCTTCGATCTTCTCGGAGAAGAAGCAGGCTTCGCCGGACGCGGACGGGTCGCCGACCGGGCCACGCTGGAAGACGACGACGCGTTCCTCATCGGGGTCCACCGTCGGGATGGCGGTCATGGCATCCGGTACCGCGTCGCCGGGGCAGCCGTAGCCGCCGTAGACGACGGTGCCGTTGATCTTGCCGTCGGGTAACGATGTCTGGATCTGGGGGGTGAACCCGAACTCGCCCGCGGGGTACTCACCCGTGTTGGGGCCGGACTCGATCAGGAAGTGCGGCCGGTACGGTGCGAAGTCCTCGTCGGTGCCGATGAAGAATTTGTTGTCCGCCGTGAACTCGGCCTGGTGGCCGTTGCCCTCCGGTGGCAGTTCCGTACCGGTTCGTAGGGCTAGCAACGGGTCCACGTCCGGGTAATCGGTGTCATGGATGAACGTCGGCCTGCTCGGGTCGGTGACGTCGAGCCGGACGTAGCCGCCGTCCCAGTAGGACAGCAACATGATCCACCGGCCGTCGATCTGCTTGACGATCATGTCGTGCAGGTTCGACTCGTCGAGTCCCAGTTCGGGCTGGAAGATCGGGCCGCCGGAGAACGTGTTGAGGTTCAGTTCGGTGATCAGCCGTGGCCGCATCGGGTTGGTGATGTCGAGAATGTCGACGTCGGCGGTCTCGAAGTTGTCGGTCATCACGACGTAGGCTTTGTCGCCGTCGTTCCAGGCGAACGCGCTGTGGATGTCGTTGGTGTCGGCGAAGCCACGGTCGCCGAAGTGCTGCGAGAGCCGTTTGGGCTTGAGCGGGTCGGTCACATCGGTCAGCGTGACGCCGCCCTTGCCGTTCTTTCCGCAGTGCTCGTTGTTCGTCACCAGCATGACGCCGTCGAAGAACTTGGTGGAGATGTTGAGAGCCTGCACTCCTTCGCCGGGCCTGCTGTCCTGCGAGTGCGGGATGAAGCCGACCTGCTTGGGGTTCTCCAGGTCGGCGATGTCGACGACGAAGACGCCCGCATCGGGATCGGTGACGCCGCCCGCCTCCGAACTGGCCGCGCAAGTGGGTTTACCCCAGTGTGCGAGGTAGGCGTAGGTGCCGCGAGGGTCGATTCCCACGTCGGCGACGATGTCGTCGGAGTCGGTCAGGTCAGCCTTGCCGAGCAGTTCGAGGTCGCCCTCGGATCCGTTCCCGATCAGGTGTCCGGACAGTGTGCCGTGCTGATCCGGGTGGGCATGTGCCGCCGACCCGGGTACGCCCAGCGCCGCGGTAAGGCCTGCGGCCACCATGGCGGTAAAGATACGTCCACGCTTCATCGACTTCTCCTCGAAGTGACAGGTGTGCCCCTCGATGCGCTCTTCGTCGCTACCACGTGATCGGTTACACGCGCTTCTCGTGCGTGAATCCCGCTTATGTGCGCAGCCTCGATCGCTCACGACCTGCCAAGGGTTCGCGGTAACTCCACGGCGACGGCGCGCGAATTGCGGGCACGATGAACGTATGCCCCATAACAGAGACCGAGACGCCATGAGTGAGGCCCGAAGTTCGCGGGTGCTGATGGCGCTCGCTTGCCCACTGCGGCCCACGTGATGACCACCCCGGCGTTCGATGCCCTTGCGCCTGGGCGGGAAGCGATCCAGCGGAAGACCATCCGCACCCTGGTCCTCAGCCAGGCGCTCGGCGGGATCGCGATCACCTCGGGCATCGCCGTGTCGACGCTGCTCGCCGAGGAAATCCTGGGCTCGCCCGCGCTGGCGGGCCTCACCCAGACAGCGCAGGTACTCGGTGCGGCCGCGGGCGCCTTCGTGCTCGCCCGGTTGATGGCGGCTCGAGGCAGACGACTCGGCCTGGTAGCCGGGTACGCTATTGGGGGCGTCGGTGCCGCGCTGTGCGTCCTCGCCGGAGCGGTCGCGTCGTTCGCGGTCCTGCTCGCGGGGACGTTCGCGCTCGGCTGGGCCACCGCGGCCAACAGCCAGGCTCGCTTCGCCGCGACCGACCTCGCCGAACCGGGTAAGCGGGCGCGTTCCCTGGCGCTGGTCGTCTGGGCGACCACGCTGGGCGCGGTGATCGGCCCGAACATGACGGGGCCGGGTGCGGTCGTCGCGCGCTGGCTGGGGATCCCCGAGATCACCGGAATCTTCGTGCTGGCATTCGGCACGGTGGCGATCGGGGCCGGGGTGCTATGGCGCTTCCTGCGGCCCGACCCCCTGCTGCTGGCGCGCGAGCACGCGGCAGCTCGCGGCGAGGCCACGTCCGCGCACGCCGGCTTCCGGCGGGTATGGGCGGTGGTGTCAGTGCGCCCGAGGGCGGCCGCGGCCATGATCGCCATCGCGGTGGCGCATGGCGTGATGGTCTCCGTGATGGTGATGACCCCGCTGCACATGGGTCACGGCGGCGCCGACCTGGAAATCATCGGATTCGTCATCAGCATGCACGTCCTGGGCATGTTCGCCTTCTCACCGCTGGTCGGCTGGTTGACCGACCGCGTCGGGCACGCCGCGATGCTGGCGGGCGGCTCGGTCCTGCTGCTGGGGTCCGTGGCGCTGGCAGGCAGCGCTCCCGAAGGCCATTCGGCGGGGCTGACGGTCGGCCTGTTCCTACTGGGGCTCGGGTGGTCCTGCTGCCTGATCGCGGGATCCGCGTTGCTCGTCGACTCGGTGCCCTTCGCCGACCGCCCGGCCGCGCAGGGCGCATCGGACCTGCTGATGGGCCTGTTCGCCGCGGCCGCCGGCGCTGCCGGGGGCGCGGTCGTCGCCATCTGGGGATACGCGGTGCTCAACATCGCCGCGGGCGTCCTGGCGCTGGTCGTGCTCGGCGCCGCTGCCGTCGCTCGCAAGTCACGGGTTGCCGTCGCGTAGGGGGTCGTGAGTGATGAAGAGTGCCGGAGCAACGACTTTCACGCACGAGCGATGCGGGCCAGCACGTCGTCGCGTAGCCGATCCAGTGCGCGGGCGGCGGCAGCACGGTCGTCGTCGGAGCGCATGAGTTGCAGGTACGCCTTGAGCTTCGGCTCGGTGCCCGACGGGCGGACGACCACCCGCACCCCCTCGCCGGTGAAGCGCAGCACATCGGCTCCCGGCAGTAGATCTTCCACCGCGACTCTCACCCCGGCGAACTCCGGCGGCGGCGAGCGCCGCAGCTGCGCCATCACCTCGGCGATCTCGCTCAGGTCGGTCACCCGGAGGGAAACCTGATCCGTCAGGTGCACCCCGTGTGCCGCGTCGAGCTCGTCCAGCGCTTCGCGCAACGAGGAACCGGCGGCCTTGCGCGACGCGGCCAGGTCGGCGGCGAGCACGGCTGCCGAGATGCCGTCCTTGTCGCGCACCCCTCCCGGATCGACGCACAGCCCGAGCGCCTCCTCGAAGGCGAAGACGAGCCCGGCGCCGTCCTCACCGGCGCGGACCAGCCACTTGAACCCCGTCAACGTCTCTTCGTAGCGCGCGTCGTGCGCCGTGGCGATCGATTCGAGCATCGACGAAGACACGATCGTCGTCGCGACCAGCGGATCGGGATGCGCCGCGCGGTCCAGAGTGGACAGGAGGTGCTCGCCGAGCAGGGCGCCGGTCTCGTCGCCGCGCAGCATCCGGTACCCGTCGCCGTCGCGGATGCCCAGCGCGCACCGGTCGGCATCCGGATCGAACGCGATCGCGAGATCGCAGCTCGTCGCGGCCGCCAGCTCGAGCAGCTTGTCGCACACCCCGGGCTCCTCCGGGTTCGGGAAGGCCATGCCGCCGAACGCCGGATCGGGCTCGAACTGCTCCTCGACGACGGCGAGATCGGTGTACCCCGCCCTCCGCAGTGCCTCACACGCCGTGGCACCGCCGACGCCATGCAGCGGTGTGAGCGCGATGCTGACCTCCCGCGCCGAGCCGGGGGGCAGGCGCGAAACCCGGTCCAGGTACGGCTCACGGACCTCGTCTGCGATGACCGTCCAGCCCGATGACCTCGGCACCACGCTTGCGGCGGGCGCCGCGGTGATCGCGGCTTCGATCTTGCGGTCGGCTGGCGGGATGATCTGCGCGCCGGTGTGGTCGTAGAGCTTGTAACCGTTGTCCGGGGCCGGGTTGTGCGACGCGGTGATCTGCACCCCCGCGACCGCTCCCAGCCCGCGCACCGCGAAGGCGAGCACCGGCGTCGGCATGGATTCCCCGATGAGTCGCACCTCGAACCCCGCGGCGGTGAGCACGCCCGCCGCGTCCTCGGCGAACGCGGCGGAACCACGCCGCGCGTCCCTGCCGAGGACCACGAGGCCACCACCGTGCCCGCTCTCGGTCAGCCAGGACGCGACACCCGCCGTAGTGCGCACCACGACCGCTCGGTTCATGCCGTTCGGTCCCGCCCGCACCGGCCCGCGCAGGCCCGCCGTGCCGAAGGTCAACGGCCCCGCCATCCGGTCCGTCAGATCCGCCACCGCGGACTCGTCGCCCGCCATCGCGGTGGCCAGCACATCCCGCAGCTCGGTGCGCGAAACCTCGTCGACATCGGCGGCGATCCACCGGAACGCGGCGTCACGCAGCGCGGGGGTCAGCTTCATGCGCGGGCCATCAGCTCCCCGAGCAGCGTCCCCGTCCGCTGTGCCGCCGCGTGACCGGCTTCGAGGACTTCTTCGTGGTTGAGCGGTGCGCCGCTGAGCCCGGCCGCGAGGTTGGTGACCAGCGACAGGCCGAACACCTCGACGCCGAGTGCGCGTGCCTGGATGGCCTCGAGCACGGTCGACATGCCGACCAGGTCCGCGCCGAGCGTGCGGTACATCCTGATCTCGGCGGGCGTTTCGAAGTGCGGCCCGGTCAGACCGGCGTAGATCCCTTCCTCGAGGGTCGGGTCGATCTCTCGCGCGATGGCCCGGAGCCGGGGTGAGTAGAGGTCGGTCAGGTCGACGAAGTTCGCGCCGACCAGCGGCGAGAGCCCGGTCAGGTTCAGGTGATCACCGATCAGCACCGGTTGCCCGACCGTGAAGCCGTCCCGCAGCCCGCCCGCGGCGTTCGTCAGGAGGACGGCCTTCACCCCCGCGGCGGCGGCCGTGCGCACCCCGTGCACCACGACGTCGATGCCCTTGCCCTCGTAGACGTGGCTCCGGCCGAGCAGCACCATGGCCCGCTTGTCGCCGACGCGGATCGATCGCACCGTGCCGCCGTGGCCGACCGCGGATGGTGTGGCGAAGCCGGGCAGGTCACCGAGGTCGAGCTCGGCCTCCGGCGAACCGATCACATCCGCGGCTTCGCGCCAGCCGGAGCCGAGGACGAGGGCGATGTCATGGTGGTCGACGCCGGTACGCTGGGCGATCTCGGCCGCTGCGGCCGTCGCGAGGGTTTCCGTCACGGCCCCGAGCTTAGGCGGCCCGGCTACCCGGGCGGCGCGAGGTTGCGCAGGATCGTGAAGAACAGCTCTCTCGCCTGCTTCACGTCCGGGCTGAGGTGGACCTGCCCGCCGGTCGCCTCGGCGATGTCGTTCAGTTCTTCGTTGTCGACCTCGGTGCCGAGGCCGACGAAGATGACCCGGGTCGGGCGCTCCGGGTCGACGATCTTGCGCAGCTGCTTGATCGCCTGCCCTTTGGTCATGCCGTCCGGGTACTCGTTCTTGCCGTCGGTGACGATGAGGACCAGGTTCAGCTGCGCCGGGTCCCAGCCCCGCTGCACTTCCTTGACGGCGGCGAGCGTGGTGTCGAACAGGCCGGTGGCGCCCTCCGGCCCGGTGATCATCTTGCCGAGCTTGTCCGGTAGCCCGTCGGCCACGTGCCGGAGCATCGGCTGCCATGGCGCGAGCTGCTTGTAAGGCAGTTTCCCGTCCCGTTCGGTGGAGAATTCCCAGAAGGCGAGGTGGGTGTTCGGCCGCAGCAGCCGCAGCGCGTCGGCCACCGTGGCGACGGCGATCTGCATTCTGGTGGCATCGGTACCCGGTACGGCCCTCTCCATCGACCCCGAGACGTCGAGCGCGACGACCATCCTTGCCGCCGCCGAGAGCGTCGCCCATCGCTGGAGGGCGGCGTTGGTCGCCTTCGCGCTGGGCGTCTTCGGGGGCGACCCGACGTCGCTGCGTGCTCGCTTGTCGGCCGCGCCGGGCCCGGCGAGCTTGCCGTCGAGGTCACGGAAACCGTGGTTGGCGAGGATCTTCGCCGCGGCCGTGCTCTGGAGTGCCTTCAACAACGCCAGCCCGGCGTCGTGCTGTTCGCTCGCGATGTCTTCGAGCACCACGAGCGGATAATCCAGCCAGGTCGCCGCCTTCTCCGCCGGATAGGCCGCGACGACCGAGGCGGCGTGGTCCTCGGAACCCGCTTTCGCCTTGGTCTCTCCGTTGTGTTGCAGCACCGCCTGCTCGGCAGCGGGGAATGCGGCGACCGCGGGGTCTCCGCCGCCGCCTGGCAGGTGCTCGAACGGGTCGTCCCCCGCGGCGAAGGTGCGTTTGGTGAGCGCCTGCATCGCCCTGGTCTTCTCGGTGGTGTCCCAGGCGAGGCCCTCGATCCCCAGCAGCCCGAAGACCGCGCTGGTGTCACCGGCGGGGTCGGGCGTGCCCGCCACCCCGGAGCCACCGAGCAGCTCGGTCCACGTCGGATTGCGTTCCGGCCAGCCCGCTTCTTCCGCCGTTTGTTCGGTCGTCGCCAGCACGACCGGGCTGGTCGCGATCGAGGTGCCTTCCCGTGGCACGGCATCGGTGATGGCACCGGCACGCCGCAGCCACAGCGTCGAATCGGGAATCCAGACGTCGGGGCCGTCGACTCCTTCTGCCACCGCGAGATCGTCCGTCACCGCGGCAGGCTCGACCGCCCTGATCTCCGGACGGACGCAGCGCGCATCGCCGGTGGTTTCGGGGAGCGCCGTTTCGACGAACTCGGTCAGCGCCGGCGCGATGCCCGGGTCGGCGTCGACGGTCAGTTCGATGGATTGCCCGCATCCGGTGGCGGCGTCGTTGACGTCATTGACCCAGCGCACCGCGAACACCGCGGCCACCGCGATCACGATGAACATGGCCGCGAGGGGCCACCAGGTCCTGCGCTTGCCCGAACCGCCGACCTTGCTGTGTCGTCCAGCCACCTTGGCGCGTCCCTCGTTGTATCGATTTGTATCTGTGTTGACACATTGCCGGCTTGGGCGCGCCATGATGGCGTGCCCGAGCTCAGCCCGGAGGATACGCGTAGAACGTGCCGGAATGACCAGAAATTGCGCTGGAATAGTTGCCGACTGCGCCGATCGTTCGAATCATCGTTACGCCGAGTGTGCTAGCCGCAGCGCTTCGCTGACAATGTGCTGCCGTGCTGCTCAGTCGCGATCCGGCCCATCCGCCTGTGCCTGGATTGCGGGCCTGGTGCCTGCCACGGTGGCGCTATCTGGGGCGCTGTCTGGGGCGGCGTCTGGGGCATCGTCACTCGGCCTCGGCACCATCGACTTCTTGCGCTTGCGGTGCCGGAACACCCAGGCCGCGATGACCCCGGCGAGGAAGCCCGCCAGGTGGCCCCACCAGGCGATGCGCTCGTCGCCGGGTAGCAGGCCCGCGACGATGTGATAGCCGAAGGCGATCGCTACGCCGAGCGAGATGACGATGTCAACCGGGCGGCGGTCGAACAATCCCCGGCTTGCCAGGTAACCGAAGAGCCCGAAGACGATCCCGCTCGCGCCGATCGCGGGTGTGCCCGCGGGGCCGATCAGCCAGTCGGCCGCCCCGCCGAGCAGGATGATCATCGAGACCACCCCGAGGTAGCGCCACACCCCGTACAGTCCGGCGACAAGGCCGAGGGTGAACAACGCGCTCGCGTTGGCGACCAGATGCGTCGCGTTGCTGTGCAGGAATGGCGAGATCAGGATGCCAAGCAGATGATCGGGCTCGCGCGCGACGATGCCGAACCGCTCGTTCCAGCTACGGTCGTTCGCCGCATTGAGCAGATCCACCAGCCACAACACGGCGAGGAACGCGAGCATCAGCGTCGCCGACTTGCCCAGTGGCGAGCGCAGCGACCCGCTTTCCCAGCCGTCCCGCTCCATGGTGTCCGCTGCCGGCTCTGCCGGCGCCAACGGCGCCAACGGGCCATTTTCCGAGGTCATGGCTCGACACTAGGCTTGCGAAGCCCACTCTGCTTGCTCGACGCCGCGATGGTGTGGTGCGGTGACCCACCAGGCACGGCCTAATCGAGTTTGAACGTCCCGACGATGCGGTCGAACAGGTGTGTCCTGGCGCGGGTTTCCTCGTCAGTCGGCACCGTCACGCTCACCACCCACAGGCTGTTGTCTTCGCGCATGAGCCTGCTGAACGTCGTCCTGCCGAGCACCCGCGCGCTTGCATCTTCGCTCGGCGGCTGACTCGCTTCGCTCGCCGCGGGTGTGGTGGTGTCGCCTGCCAGCGTTTCGATCGTGCGGTAGGCGACGGTGACGGCGTCGGAGTCGGTCACGTCTTCCCGGTCGGCGAGCACGAAGTCACCCGATGGCCAGAACGACCCGATGGCGTGCAGGTAGCCGTCGACATCGTTATCGGGATAGAAGTCGGGGAAGCGCTCGACGCCGAGGGCGTAGCGGCCGTCCACCGAGACGAACTGCACCAGCGTGCTCGGCGGCAGTGTCTCTCCCGTCTGCTGCGTCACGAACCGGTCCCAGTCGCCGGGTACGTCGATGCTGAACGCACCCGCCCGATCGCCCTTGAGGCTGGCCGCGTCGCCGCGCTGCGTGACTAGCCGCTGCACGACGGGAGTGTCGGGCAGGTCGCCGTCCCGCTCGGCTACCGGCAAGAGTGCCGCGCCGCCGAGCGTGCGCGCCAGAGCGAAACCACCGGCCGATGCGGCGAGGAAGATGATCACGGCGGCGAGGGTAAGCCAAGTGGCGGCCGCGGGTCCCCGGTGGCGCTCGGCGGGTTCGGTGATGGTGGCCGTGTCCTGCCTGCCGGTCGGAGTCGCGAAGGGCAGTGGCCCCGGGTCGGCGGCAAGCGGCGCGGTCCCCTCGCCTCCGGTGACCTGCTCGTCGTCGCTCGCGGGCGCCCGCTCGGCTTCCTCCGCGGCGGCAGCGGCCGCGAATTCGTCGGGTATCGGGCGGTCGAGGAAGAGGTCGGTTTCGAAGAGCGGGCGGCCCAGCTGCGGGCGCAGCTCGTAGAGCACCTCCCGCACGTCAGCGGGTGTCGGCCGGTCGGCCGGGTCCTTGGACATCAGCCGGCTGATGAGCGCGGCGAGCGGTCCGGGGGGCGGGCTCGGTACGTCGCTGTGCACCACGGCGGCGGCCGTGGCGAGCGGATCGCCGTCGGCGTCGTAGGGCGGCCTGCCCTCCGTCGCGGCGAACAGCGTGGCTCCGAGGCCCCAGAGGTCGGCGGCGGGGCTGACCTTCTTGCCGGAAGCCACCTCGGGCGCCATGTACGCCGGCGAGCCCAGCATCAGTCCGCTGCTGGTCATCGTGACCTCGGAGACGTTGCGCGCGATGCCGAAGTCGGTCAGCTTGATGTGCCCGTCGCGCGCGACAAGCACGTTGCCGGGCTTGACGTCCCGGTGGGTGATGCCCGCGGCGTGCGAGGCCTGCAGCGCCGCGGCCACCGCATCGCCCACCGCGGCGGCCTGGGCCACGCTCAGCGGGCCGTTGTCGGCGAGCAGCCCGCTGAGGCTGCGCGCGGTGAGCATCTCCATCACGACGAACGGCTCGTCGTCCTCCCGCACCACGTCGTGCAGGGTGATCACGTTCGGGTGAGAGAGCGAGGCGATGGCTCGCGCCTCGCGCAATGTCCGTTCCCGCATCTCGTCGATCTGGGCGGTGGGGAAGCCCGGCGGCAGCCGCACCTCCTTGACCGCGACCGGCCGATGCAGGAACTCGTCGTAGGCGGACCACACCGTCCCCATCGAGCCGGTGCCCAGCACCGACCGCAGCCGGTACCGGCCTGCGATGATGCGTTCGGAGCCCTCGGCGCCTGTCACCTTCGTATTGTGTCCGATCCGGCGGGCTTCCCGCTGCTCGCTTCCGGCGTCATTCGTCCGATCGACATCAGGTGTCTACTGAAAGATCGGGATCAGCATCACAGTGCGACCCCACCGGGGGGCCCTACCATGACTAGTTATGACAGAGGTCTCACCGCCGGAGCAGCTCGCCCTCGCCGCCGACTTCGCCACACCGGACCGCGAACAGTGGCGGCAGCTCGTCGCGGCCGTCTTGCGTAAGGGCGGTGCCGCTACCGACGCCGGCGTGGCCCCGGAACGCCTGTTGGCGAGCACCACCTACGACGGCATCGAACTGCGGCCGCTCTACACCGCCGATGACCTGCCGGAAGCCGCGGCGGGTTACCCCGGACTGCCGCCCTTCGTGCGGGGGGACCGACCCGAAGGCAGGGTCGCGACCGGCTGGGATAGCCGGCCCCGGCACAACGGCTCCGACGCCGCCGCTACCAACCGGGCCGTGCTGGCCGACCTGGAGAACGGCGCGAACTCCGTCTGGCTCCGGCTGGGCGGCACGGCCGTGCCCGTCGACCGGCTCGCCGACGTGCTCAACGGCGTCTACGTCGAGCTCGCACCGGTCGTGCTCGACGCCGGTGCCGAGTACGAGGCTGCCGCGGCGGCCCTGCTCGAGGTCTTCACCGAACGCGGCACCCCGGCCGCCGACGTCATCGGTACCCTCGGCGCGGACCCGATCGGCCTGCGCGCCCGCACCGGCCAAGCACACGAGATCGCCCCGGCCGCGGCTCTGGCCGCCCGCATGAGCGCGAGCCATCCGCTGGTGCGGAGCATCGTCGTCGACGGGCTGCCCTACCACGACGCGGGCGGTTCGGACGCCCAAGAGCTTGGCGCCTCGCTGGCCGCGGGAGTGGCCTACCTGCGCGCGTTGACGGCCGAGGGCCTCGCCGTCGAGGCCGCCGCCGCTCAGCTGGAGTTCCGCCACGCCGCCACCGCGGATCAGTTCCTGACCATCGCCAAGCTGCGGGCGGCGCGGCGGCTATGGGCCCGGGTGTGTGAAGTGTCCGGCGTGCCCGGTGAGCAGGGTGCGCAGCGCCAGCACGCGGTCACCTCATCGGCGATGCTGACCACCCGCGACCCGTGGGTGAACATGCTGCGCGGCACGCTCGCGTGTTTCGGTGCCGCGGTCGGTGGCGCCGACGCGATCACCGTGCAGCCCTTCGACGCCGCGATCGGCGCGCCGGAAGCGTTCTCCCGCCGCATCGCACGCAACACCAGCGCCATCCTGCTCGAAGAGTCCAAGCTCGGCGGCGTCATCGACCCCGCAGGCGGCTCCTGGTACGTGGAGAACCTCACCGACGCGCTGGCCAAGGCCGGGTGGCGGGAGTTCCAGGCCATCGAGCAGGCGGGCGGCATCGAGGCCGCCCTCGACTCCGGGTTCGTCGCGGAAGCGCTCGAGCAAACCTGGCAGTCGCGTCGCGCCCGGCTCGCCACCAGGCAGGACGCGCTGACCGGGATCAACGAGTTCCCCATGCTGGACGAGCAGCCGCTCGAACGCGCGCCCGCCCCGGCCGAACCGGACGGCGGTGGCTTACCCACGCTGCGCTATGCGGAGCCCTACGAGGAACTGCGCGACCGTTCGGACGCCTACCTGGCCGAGCACGGCTCCCGCCCGAAGGTCTTCCTCGCCACGCTGGGCACGATCGCAGCGCACACCGCACGGGCGGGCTTCGCGGCGAACCTGTTCGCGGCGGGCGGGATCGAGCCGATCAACCCCGGCCCGACCAGCACGGTCGCCGACGTTCTCGCGGCCTACGTGAACAGTCACGCCCCCGTCGCGTGTCTGTGCGGCACTGACCTTGCCTACGCCGAACAGGCGGACGAGGTGGCGGCGGCGCTGCGGAAGGCGGGCGCGAAGTCGGTGCTGCTTGCGGGCAAGCCGACCGATGCCTACGACGGGATCACCGGGTTCGTCCATCAAGGCTGTGACGCGCTGGACGTGCTGACCACGACGCTGCGAACGGTGGGAGTCAAATCATTGGAGTCAAATAATGAGCATTCCTGACTTCACGGGCATCGAACTCGGCACGCCGGAGACGCCGAGCAAGGCGGACTGGACGACCGCGCTGCAGGCGGCCACCGGTAAGGGCGCCGACGCGCTGGAGTGGCAGACCCCGGAAGGCATCGGCATCAAGCCGCTCTACGACGGCGAGGACACCGCTGAGCTCGATTTTCTTGGCACCTACCCCGGGATCGCGCCGTACCTGCGGGGGCCGTACCCGACGATGTACGTCAACCAGCCGTGGACCATCCGCCAGTACGCCGGGTTCTCCACCGCCGAGGAGTCCAACGCCTTCTACCGGCGCAACCTCGCGGCCGGGCAGAAGGGCCTTTCGGTGGCCTTCGACCTCGCCACCCACCGCGGCTACGACTCCGATCACCCCCGGGTGGGCGGCGACGTCGGCATGGCGGGCGTGGCGATCGACTCGATCTACGACATGCGCACCCTCTTCGACGGCATCCCGCTGGACAAGATGAGCGTGTCCATGACGATGAACGGCGCCGTGCTGCCGGTGATGGCGCTCTACGTGGTGGCGGCCGAGGAGCAGGGCGTCAAGCCCGAGCAGTTGGCGGGGACCATCCAGAACGACATCCTCAAAGAGTTCATGGTCCGCAACACCTATATCTACCCGCCGCAGCCGTCGATGCGGATCATCTCCGACATCTTCGGCTACACCTCCCGCCACATGCCGCGGTTCAACTCGATCTCCATCTCCGGCTACCACATGCAGGAGGCGGGGGCCACCGCCGATCTCGAGCTGGCCTACACGCTGGCCGACGGCGTCGAATACCTCCGCGCCGGGCTCGACGCCGGGCTCGACATCGACTCCTTCGCGCCGCGGCTGTCGTTCTTCTGGGCCATCGGCATGAACTTCTTCACCGAGGTCGCCAAGATGCGCGCCGCCCGGTTGCTGTGGGCGAAGCTGGTGCGGCAGTTCGAGCCAGCGGAAAAGACACTGTCGCAGAAGTCGCTGAGCCTGCGCACGCACTGCCAGACCTCGGGGTGGTCGCTGACCGCGCAGGATGTGTACAACAACGTCACGCGTACCTGCGTCGAGGCGATGGCCGCGACCCAAGGCCACACCCAGTCGCTGCACACCAACGCGCTGGACGAGGCGCTCGCGCTGCCGACGGACTTCTCCGCCCGCATCGCCCGCAACACCCAGTTGCTGCTGCAGCAGGAATCGGGCACCACCCGCGTCATCGACCCGTGGGGCGGGTCCGCGTTCGTCGAGCGACTGACCTACGACCTGGCCAGCAAGGCATGGGGGCACATCTCCGAGGTCGAGACGGCGGGCGGCATGGCGCAGGCCATCGACGCAGGTATCCCGAAGCTGCGCATCGAAGAGGCGGCCGCGCGCACCCAGGCGCGCATCGACTCCGGCCGCCAGCCGGTGATCGGTGTCAACAAGTACCGCGTTGACGAGGATCAGCAGATCGACGTGCTCAAGGTCGACAACGCCGGGGTGCGCGCCCAGCAACTGGAGAAGCTGCGCAGGCTGCGCGAGGAGCGTGACGCCGGCGCCGTCGACGACTCGTTGCGCGCGCTGACCGAGGCGGCAGAAGGAGGCGGCAACCTGCTCGAACTGGCCATCGACGCGGCGCGAGCCAAGGCCACCGTCGGCGAGATCTCCGACGCGTTGGAGAAGGTCTGGGGCCGCCACGCGGGGCAGATTCGTACCATTTCCGGTGTGTATCGCCATGAAGCAGGCCAGTCGCCCAACATCGAGGCCGCCCGCGAGAAGGTCGACGCCTTCGCCGACGAGGAAGGCCGCCGTCCGCGCATCCTGGTCGCCAAGATGGGCCAGGACGGGCACGACCGCGGCCAGAAGGTGATCGCCACCGCGTTCGCCGACATCGGCTTCGATGTCGACGTCGGCCCGCTGTTCTCCACCCCGGGCGAGGTGGCGCGCCAAGCGGTGGAGGCCGATGTCCACGTCATCGGCGTGTCGTCGCTGGCCGCCGGTCACCTGACGCTGGTGCCCGCGCTGCGCGCCGAACTGGCCGAGCTGGACCGGTCCGACATCATGGTCGTCGTCGGCGGTGTCATCCCGCCGCAAGACTTCGACGCGCTGCGTGAGGCCGGAGCGGCGGCGATCTTCCCGCCGGGCACGGTGATCGCCGACGCCGCCGTCGACTTACTCGACCAGCTTTCCGCGCAGCACCGCTGATGGCGCCTCGTTCCATGGACGTCGCCAGGTATGCAAAAGGTGTGCTCGCAGGCGACCGCGGTGTGCTTTCCCGGGCCATCACGCTGGTCGAGTCCTCCCGGGCCGATCACCGCGCGCAGGCGCAAGAGCTGCTGGTCGAGCTGTTGCCGTCGGCGGGCGGCGCGCACCGCGTCGGCATCACCGGCGTGCCCGGCGTCGGCAAGTCGACCTTCATCGAGCGGCTGGGCACCACGCTGACCGCCGCGGGCCATCGTGTCGCGGTGCTGGCGGTCGACCCGTCGTCGAGTCGCAGCGGGGGCAGCATCCTCGGTGACAAGACCCGGATGGCCCAGCTCGCCGTGGACCCCGCCGCGTTCATCCGGCCGTCGCCGACCTCCGGCACGCTCGGCGGCGTCGCCCGCGCCACCCGCGAGACGATCGTGCTGATGGAGGCCGCGGGCTACGACGTGGTGTTGGTGGAGACCGTCGGCGTCGGGCAGTCCGAGATCACCGTCGCGAACATGGTCGACTGCTTCCTGTTCCTGACCCTGGCCCGCACCGGTGACCAGCTGCAGGGGATCAAGAAGGGCGTGCTCGAACTCGCCGACGTGATCGCGGTGAACAAGGCCGACGGCGACCACGAGCGTGAGGCGCGCAAGGCCGCCAGGGAACTGGCCGGTGCGCTGCGGCTGCTCTACGGCCCTGACGCGAGCTGGACGCCGCCCGTTCTCACCTGCAGCGGGCTGACCGGCGACGGTCTCGACACGGTGTGGCAGCAGATCGGCCGCCACCGCGGCACGCTGGACGAGTCGGGGGAGTTGGCCGCCAAGCGCAGCCGTCAGCAGGTCGACTGGACCTGGGCGATGGTGCGCGAGCAGCTATTGGGCAGGCTCGAGCGGCATCCCGGGGTGCGCTCCGTGGTGCCCGAGGTCGAGGCGTTGGTTCGCGCGGGTGAGATCACGGCGACTCTCGCGGCGCAACGGATCCTTGACGCCTTCACCGGGTAGCGTGTCCGCAAGATCCTCGCGAGGAGGTGGGTATGAGCCGCGACGGTGAAGGCTCGATCACGAAGCTGCGGGCAGCGGCGTACGCGCTGCTGGCGCTCGCCGTCATCGCTGCCGCCGTACCGCTCCTGGGGCTGGCCGCGGACGAGGAACCGGTCGCGAACAAGCCCGTCACCACGACGGCGACCTCGGTCGCGGTCACGCAACCCGCCACCACCAGCAAGAAGACCACCGAGAAAAAGCGGGAGACCACGGCGCGAGCCGCGGAACAAACCGCGCAGCCCGGGCCGGATCTGGACGAACGGCGCGACGAGGCCAACAGCGAACTGCGGCGTAAAAAGCTGATCGTCGGCGGTGCGGCCGCCGCGCTGTTCGGCCTCGTGCTCTGGGGGCGCAGGATAAGATCGAAGCGTAGGAAGGACAGCGACTAG
>WHSS01000248.1 GCA_009379975.1 Actinophytocola sp. | reverse complement strand
CCATGTGCGGTTCGGTAAGGCCACCAAGGGATCCGGTCCTCGCCCTCGGTGGGTGCCGATGCTGGATGGCCTGGACCTGATCTTGAAGTGGTATCTGGCCGATGTGCGGTCCCGGTTCACGGCCGGGGCGGTGTTGTTCCCGGACCAGTCCGGCGACCGGCTGCACCGCGGCAGCGTGCGTAACCGGCTGGCTCACCTGCTCAAACTCGAGGACGTTCCCGCGTGCGAGCGGTTCAGCCCGCATGCGCTGCGCCGAGCCTGCGCCACCCACAACTACGAGCGGGGCATGGACCTGGTGGCGATCCAGCAATTGTTGGGTCACTGGCAGGTCGGAACGACGATGCGGTACGTCAACCCTCGGCCACGTTCATCGAGGACGCCTACCGCCGGGCGGTCTCGGCCACCCTTGTCGATCTTGAGCAGGAGGAGGGACCATCGTGAAGGTGACCTGGCGGCTACGGATGGCCGCGGCGCAGCGGGAGGTGTGGACCGGGGCGCAGCTACGGCGCCTGTTGGCCGAGAAGGCCGGCCTGCAGCTGTCCTCGGCGTCGGTGTCGGCGCTGCTGACCAAGCAGCCCGCCCAGCTGAAGCTGACCACGCTGGCCGCGTTGTGCACCGCGCTGGACTGCACCCCCAACGACCTGCTCGAGGTCGACACCACCCCCGTCGCGGCCAGCCCGCTGCCGCAAACTCAGCGACCGGCGAGCGAGGTGCGCAGGGGCAGATCCATGCCACCGCTGTGACTCGCGCCCAGATCACCTGCACCGACTGCGGGCACCAGCGATGGCTGCAGGGCCGCGGCCGCTGCAAGCCCTGTTACGACCGGCATCGCCGCGAGGCCGCCAAGCAACTCTGCCCCCGCTGCGAGCGACTCGGCCGGATCCGGCCCGAATCAGGCTTGTGCGGTCGCTGCCAGCGGGCCAGCCGCCCCCGCCGGTCTCCGGCCCCGCGAACCGAGAAGGTCTGCATCACCTGTGGGCAGCGGCGGGTGCTGCAAGGGTGGGGGCGCTGCGCTCGCTGCTACCAGAGCGACCCGGAGTTGGTGCATCGATGCGCTGACAAGCTCGCCGCGCAGATGGATCCCGCGCCGGAGTGGTTCACCGGATTCGGGGTGTTCCTCGCGCAACGAGCCGCGCCCACCCGCGCGGTCAGCATGCTGCATCAGCTGGCCGATCTGCTCGCCCACACCAGCCACGCACCGACCGTGGTTCTTCAGGCCGCGCGGCGACCCGCCCCCGCGATCGGTTCGCTCGCCCGGGCGTTGGAGGCCTACTTCGTGGCCTCCCGGCTCGCGCTGCCGCTGGACACCTCGGAACGAGGCGCCGCGCTCCGCCGAGCCCGCCGTGTCACCGAAGTACCAGCGCCTTTCCGGGCTCTCGTCGCGGAGTTCGATACCCACCAGCTCGAGTCCCGTGTTCGGGCACGCCGGGCCGGGACCAAGCCCCGCTCCGACGGCACCCTCGAGATCAACCTGACCGCGGTACGCGACCTCAGCCGGTTCCTCGCCGCGCACCGCCCTGACGTGACCGCGTGGACGTTGGTCGGCGTCGCCGACATCGAAGCCTTCCTCGCCACCCTCGACAACACCGGCTACCGGGCCAGGCAGTTGCACGGCCTGCAGGTCTTCTTCCGCTTCGCCCGCCGCGGCCGGCACATTCTGGTCGACCCCACCCGTGAGCTCAAAGGCAACTCCAACATCCCCTTCCACGGCGAGGCACTCGATCCCACACAGCAACGTGGACTGTTCCGTCGATGGACCGCAGGCACGGCCGAACTGCATCCCCACGAACCCGCCGTGGGTCTGCTCGGGCTGCTCCACGGCGCTTCGGTCAACGAGCTCCGATAGCTGCGCGTCACCGACATAGACCTGGCCGCGTCGACCGTCCAGCTCGGCCGCCGCCCGCAGCCGACCCCACTGGACCCGGCCACCGCTGCCGCGCTCCGTCGCTGCGTCGAGCACCACAACCACCACGGCGACACCAACGACCACCTGCTGGTGACCCAGAAAAGCAAGACCACCGGCGAGCCGCTCTCCGCGGCCTACCTCGCCACGCTGCTCGAACCCGCCGGAATCAGCGTCCAGGCGCTGCGCGCCACGCGACTCGCGCACATCGTCACCGTCATGGATCCCGTCCTCGTCGCCGCCGCGTTCGGGTTACGGCGCGGCGCGGCCCTGCACTACCTCGCCGACACCGTCGACAACGATCGGCTGGCCGACCTGTGAGCGTTAGGCGCCACCTCGCATAGGTTCGTCCGAACCTATGCGCAAATGACAACGGTTCCGAGTTCATCAATCACCACCTCCTCGCCTGGTGCGTGAAGCGCGAGATCACCTTCACCCGTTCCCGGCCGGGTAACTCCAACGACGGAGCGCATGTCGAGCAGAAGAACTGGGCGATCGTGCGCACCGTGGTCGGCTACCACCGCTACGACACCAACACAGAACTGTTGCTACTCAACAAGATCTGGGCGCTGCAGTCGCAGATGACGAACTACTTCTACCCGCAGCAGAAGCTGATCTCCAAGGTCCGCGACGGCGCGAAAGTGATCAAAAAGTACGACACCGCGACCACCCCACACCGCCGCGCCGAGCGCCACGCATCGGTCCGCGCCGAGGACAAAGCGATCCTCGCCGACACCTACATCGAGCTCAACCCCGCAGCGATCCAGCGGAAGATCCAGGCACTCACCGCCGAGCTCCTCGCCATCACCACCGCCAAAGCCGGACCCGCCCGCAAGCCCACCGCCACGCGCGCATCCGGCGATGAGTCAACGAATCAGATTTCGCGCGCAAGTTGACATGAGTCATCGGGGGCCTCGCCCCGAACCATTTCGGGACACATGACGTTGCCGCGGAGCTACCGGGAGGTAGTGTCGCTAGACATGAACCGCGTGGTTGCCTCCATGACGCTGACCCAGGGCGTCGCCGAGCACATCCGCAGCCTCATCCATCGCGGCGAGGTAGGCCCTGGGGACCGGCTTCCTGCTGAGCGGGACCTCGCCGAGCAACTCGGGGTTGCCCGATTCAGCTTGCGGGAAGCCCTGAGGATCCTGGCCGACGACGGCTATGTGGAGGTTCGCCGCGGCGCACACGGCGGCACCTTCGTCACCGAGTTGCGCCGGCCGGTCGAGGCCTGGCGTGCTCGTATGCGCGAGCAACCCGGCGAGATCGACGACATCTTCGACTTCCGCATCACCCTGGAATCCAACTCCGCACGGCTGGCCGCCGTACGCCGCACACCCGGCGACCTCAACACGCTGTCCTCTGCGATCGACAGGCTTGCCCAAGCAGACGGCCGGGCAGCCTTCCGGCTCGCCGACTCCCAGTTCCATGACGGCTTGGCGCACGTCGCGGGCAACACTCGACTTGAGGCCGCGATTCACACTGTCCGGGGTGAGCTGTTCAGCCCGCACGACCTGCTCGCGTTCGTCGAGCCCGTCGAGGAGAACCGGCGGGATCACCAGGCCATCTACGAGGCCGTCCGGGATGGCGACCCCGATGCTGCCGAATTGCGTATGCGCGAACACCTGGACAACGCACGCAGACAGGTAGGCGGCATCGTGTTCGGCTCGGAGGGCTCACTCGCTGAGTCCCGCATCTGAATAACCCTGTGTTTGCGGCTGCCGGATCGGCAGCCGGCGTGATCTCAGCCGGGCTACCAGCTAGCAAAAGTGAACCTTGACACACGTCCCACGACAGTGTTCTCCTGTTAAGGGTCTTAGGTCCGGACCATAGACCAAACGCCGAGTGCGCCCGTGTCCTCGGCACTCGATGACGGTCGACTTCGCGGGCACGCGTATCCGGTAACCCCGGATTCTACTCCTCGACCGACATGTCAACTCTGATCGACTGATCGGGAGGCTTCTATGGCCCGGAGTATCGAGTCGCGAATCGACTCGCTGGCCAATCGAGATCGCCTGCTCGCCGTGACGTTCACGGTGCTGATGTGGACGACGCTGATATTTGTTTTCATCGTGGCAAGTGCGAACGCACCCAGCTCAAGTTTCTCTCTGATACTGCTGATATCAATGCTCCTGCTCGGCGTGTTCAACACCGCGTCCACCGTCCAGATGGTCCGCGCGTATTTCGCGAACAAGGTTCTGATTTATGAGCAGGATATTGTCAACTCCGACCTCGATCGCCGGGCACGAGGCAAAGAAATATGGTGAGCACCATGCACTATGCCGCACCGCCACGGCAGTCGCGCCGAGGCCAGATGGTGGACGCACTTTTCATCGTGCTGCTGCTATTCGTAACGTTGTTCGTTACGACCTTTATGATGCAGCTTGAAGAATCGGATACAGAGTCCGGAACGTCCGCCTCCGAAATAGTGCCGCTCAGTGATCTTCCGATCAACGACACGGAACGCGAGCAGTTCCAGAAGATGATCGACTCAGGAATGACCGATTTGGAGACGGTGAATCAATCAGTCGCGGCGAGCGAGCCGCGAGACGACAAATACGAGATCAGCGTCGCGGCGTTGTTGGGAACGCTCGCGCTGCTCGTGGGATACCTCACTTTCGTCTACCGCACATCCTTCCGAGAGTACCGCGAGGTCGTCGAGTATAAGTTCGGGCCGCGCTACGAAGAGGTGGAGTCATGAGTCTTGTCGGAATTGCCGAACTTGTCGCGTGGTCACTCAGTGCCGTGATCGCCGGCTGGTTACTGGTCGACGTCATCCGAGTTCCCCGCCACCACGGCGAGGAGGCGCTGGTTAACCCAGGCGAGTCCATGGACCCGATCACTGTCGAGAGATCCGATCAGGCCGCGGTCGAAGGGAGTCATCCGTGAGCACGGCTGACGTACGCGCAAACACCGAGGCAGAAACCGAGCGCCCAGGGCTGCGCAAGGTGCTTTCCCCGATGCATATTTGGGCGCTCGGTGTGGGGATCGTTCTCGTCGGCGAGTTCATGGGATGGAACTTCGCCGTGGAGAAGGGGGGCATGTACGGTGCCCTCATCGCAGCATGGGTGGTGGGTCTGCTCTACACCACAATCGTGATGATCAACTCAGAGATCACTTCAACGATGCCGGCCGCGGGTGGACAGTACGCGCAGGCTAAACACACTGTCGGACCACTGATGGCGTTCAACGTCGGCCTGTATCTCACGCTTGCCTACACGATGCTCGAAGCGGCCAATGCGAACGTGTTGAGCTACCTGCTCACGACATTGGCCAACCTGATGGGCAGTTCGGAGAGCCTGTCGCCGTACCCGTTCGCGGTACTCGCGATCCTGGTGCTGGCCTGGCTCAACTATCGCGGCGTGTTCGCGACACTCTCGGTGAACTTTGTGATCACCGGTTTCGCTTTCTTGACGATCATTGTGTTATTTGTCGGCGTACAGGGATGGAACCCCGGTGCGGAACTTCATCTGGCCGGCCTCGCCGGCGGGGACAGTAACGGGCTGCCTTATGGCTGGCTCGGTGTGATCGCCGCTTTCCAGTTCGGAATGTGGTATTACCTGGGGATCGAGGGAACCGCTCAGGCAGCGGAAGAATGCCGGTCGGCGCCCCGGTCCATCCCCATCGGCAGCATGGCCGGCATGATGACCCTGATTATCGCGGCGACGATCACCTGGTACGTCTGCGCATCCCTGTTGCCGTGGCAATATCTCGGGACGGCGATTACTCCGTTGTTCGATGCGGCTCGGGTTGCCGGTGGTGGCGCCTTGGTGATCCTGCTGCTGATCGGGACGTTGTTCGCCACGCTCGCCTCCGCGAACGGATGCATCAACGACGCGTCCCGGGCGTGGTTTGCGATGGCTCGGGACCGTTATCTTCCTGAATGGTTCGGCGCAGTCCATCCCCGATACCACACGCCCTTCCGCGCGATCGTCTTTCTCGTGCCGGTCGCCATCGCCTTCGCGCTGTTACCGGTGCTGCTCAACAAGCCGACGCTACTAGGTACGATCATTACCTTTTCGATCCTGTCGGGTCTCTTGATGTACGCGTTCATGGTGCCGAACTTCGTCCGGTTCCGGCGTCTGTGGCCCATCGGATCGATCACCCGTGGCTATGTTCTGCCGCTACACCCAGGTAGCTATTCAGCTGGGGTAGTTGTGGCTGGTAGGGCTGTGACTCTGGTCGGCGTGTCGAGTTGATCTTGCGGTGGAGTCGGGCATGGTGTCGGGGTGCCCGATGCCCGGTCCGATGAGCGGCTTGCCGAGGAGAACGCTG
>WHSS01000051.1 GCA_009379975.1 Actinophytocola sp. | reverse complement strand
CGCAAATACTCACGAATCCCCACGGCCACAAACACTCACGAGTGTTCTCAGCTGCCTACTCGCGCGGCTTTTCGCGTTGCTCGTAGGTTTCGATGACGTCTTCGACCTTGACGTCGCTGTACTTGCCGAGCGTGAGACCACATTCGAAGCCATCACGCACCTCGACCGCGTCGTCCTTGAACCGCTTGAGCGACGAGATCGGGAGGTTTTCCGCGACAACCACGTTGTCCCGGAGCAGCCGGGCCTTCGCGTTACGGCGAATGACGCCCGAGGTGACAAGGCAACCGGCGATCGTGCCGTGCTTCGACGACTTGAACACCTCGCGGACCTCTGCCCTGCCGAGCTCGACCTCTTCGAACTCGGGCTTGAGCATGCCCTTGAGCGCGTTCTCGATCTCCTCGATCGCCTGGTAGATCACCGTGTAGTAGCGAACGTCGACACCTTCGCGGTTGGCCATCTCGGTGGCCTTCCCCTCCGCGCGGACGTTGAAGCCCATCACGATGACGTTGTCGGCGATGGCGAGGTTGATGTCGCCCTCGGTGATCGCGCCGACGCCGCGGTGAATGACCCGCAGTTCGACATCCTCACCGACGTCCAGCTTCATCAGTGCGTCCTCGAGCGCCTCGACGGTACCCGAGTTGTCACCCTTGATGATCAGGTTGAGCTGGCTCGTCTCCTTGAGCGCGGAGTCAAGGTCCTCCAGGCTGATGCGCTTACGCTTCTGCGCGTTCTGCGCAGCGCGGATGCGCGCCTGGCGCCGCTCGGCGATCTGCCGTGCGGTCCTGTCCTCCTCCACGACGAGGAACGTGTCGCCCGCACCCGGCACCGACGTGAACCCGATGACCTGCACCGGACGCGAAGGCATCGCCTCGAGGACGTCCTCGTTGTGCTCGTCCACCATCCGGCGGACACGGCCATAGGCGTCACCGGCGACGACCGAGTCACCGACCCGCAACGTCCCGCGCTTGACCAGCACGGTGGCGACGGGACCACGGCCACGGTCGAGGTGAGCCTCGATCGCGACGCCCTGCGCCTCCATGTCCGGGTTGGCACGCAGGTCGAGCGCGGCGTCCGCGGTCAGCAGGATCGCCTCGAGCAGCCCGTCGATGTTGATGCCAGGCTTGGCCGCGACATCGACGAACATGGTGTCGCCGCCGTATTCCTCGGCGACCAGCCCGTACTCGGTGAGCTGCTGGCGGACCTTGGCCGGGTTCGCGCCTTCGACGTCGATCTTGTTGACAGCGACCACGATCGGGGCCTTCGCCGCGTGGGCGTGGTTGATCGCTTCCACCGTCTGCGGCATCACACCGTCGTCGGCCGCCACCACGATCACCGCGATGTCGGTCGAACTGGCACCACGGGCACGCATGGCGGTGAACGCCTCGTGACCAGGGGTGTCGATGAAGGTGATCAGCCGCTCGACGCCTTCGAGCTCGGTCGCGACCTGGTAGGCACCGATGTGCTGGGTGATGCCACCCGCTTCGCCCTCGGCCACCTTCGCCTTACGGATGGTGTCGAGCAGCTTGGTCTTACCGTGGTCGACGTGACCCATGACGGTCACGACCGGCGGCCGGAACTCGAGATCTTCCTCTTCGCCCGCGTCCTCGCCGAAGGTGATGTCGAAGGACTCGAGCAGCTCGCGATCCTCCTCCTCCGGGCTGACGACCTGGACGTTGTAGTTCATCTCGGAACCGAGCAGCTCCAGGACGTCCTCGGAGACCGACTGCGTCGCCGTGACCATCTCACCGAGGTGGAACAACACCTGCACCAGCGAAGCCGGGTTGGCGTCGATCTTGTCGGCGAAGTCGGTTAGCGAAGCGCCACGCGGCAGCCGGATCGTCTCGCCGTTGCCCTTGGGCAGGCGGACGCCGCCGACGCTGGGCGCCTGCATGTTCTCCATGTACTCCTGGCGCTTCTGCCGCTTCGACTTGCGGCCGCGCTTGCTCGGCCCACCTGGCCTGCCGAACGCACCCGCGGCACCGCCGCGACCACGGCCGCCACCGCGGAAGCCACCGCCACCGGGAGGACCACCTGGGCCGCCACCGGGACCACCCGCGCCGCCACCTGGGCCGCCGCGGAAGCCACCGCCGCCGCCACCGGGACCGCCACCTGGGCCGCCGCGGAAACCGCCGCCGCCACCACCGCGAGGACCACCGGGACCGCCAGGGCCACCGGGACCACCCGGTCCACCACGGCCACGCGGCCCGCCAGGACCGCCAGGACCGCCACCACGGCCACCGCCGGGACCACCGGCAGGCTTCGCGGGCCGGGTCGGCATCATGCCGGGGTTCGGCCTCGGCGGCATGTTGCCCGGGGTCGGGGTGGCGCCGGGGGTACCGGGCCCACCGCGCGCCGCCGGACGTTCGCTGCCGGGGCGGCCGCCACGCTCGGCACCCGGCCGACCGGCCGGACGCTCACCGGGCTTCGCACCCGGACGCGGCGACGACGGACGTGCCGGCGGTGAGCCGGCACCGACGCCGAACGGGTTATTGCCGACCCGCGGCGTGCGCGGACCGGGCTTGGGACCGGTCTGCTTGGGCCCCTGAGGCTTCGGCGGCACGACAGCGCCGGACGAAGGGGGCTCATGCTTGGAGACGGGCGCCGGAGCGGGGCCGGGCGCGGGCGCCTTCGGCTCCGGTGCCTGCTGCTCCGGCTTCGCCGGCGCGGGCTCCGCGACGGGCTTGGGGCCCGGCTTCGCCGCCGGCTTGGCTGCTGTCTGGGATTTGGTGCCCGACCTGGCGCCACCATTGGCTTTGCCGCCACTGTCGGGCTTGGGGAACGCGTCGCGCAGGCGGCGGGCAACTGGTGCCTCGACCGTCGACGACGCCGACTTCACGAACTCGCCTTGCTCCTTGAGCTTGGCGAGTACCTCCTTGCTGGTGACTCCGAGCTCTTTCGCGAGCTCGTGCACGCGGGCCTTGCCTGCCACTGCTCTCCTCATCTGGGAGGTCGGCGGCTTGGACCCCGCAGACCTCGTCCTATCGTCGCGCGTTCATGGCTTCAGCTGCACGGCTGACTCATGACGGGTCGACCTGCTTCCTTACCTCGGCAAGACACGGGGCGCTCCCGTATCTGTCCTTACTCGTTGCGAGAACCTTTCCGAGCCGGCCCGAGGCGATCCTCGATGCCGCCGGTGTCGAGCTTCCCAGAAACCCGTAATGCCCTGGGAAAAGCTCGCCGCCGAGTCGCAGCGGCCAGACAGCCGGGATCGGTGTGCAACCACGCTCCCCGGCCCGGCAGCCGCCGACGTTCGTCGACGACCACTTGCCCGCCCACCGCGACCACTCGCAGTAGCTCGCTGATCGAGGCCCGCTTCCGGCATCCGACACACGTCCGAACCGGTATGTCGCCGGAATCAGCCATGCGGGAGTTCGGGAGCGAGCGTTCGATCACAACCGAGTCTAACGGTTCTCCTGTTACTCCGACGAACCGGTTGCCGCGGTGCGATGTGCGCCTGCCCCACCGAAGCCGGGCGGCTCGCCGGCCGGGGTGTAGGTTTCGTCCTCGTCACCCGCCGCATCGCTGCGAATATCGATGCGCCAGCCGGTCAGCCGGGCGGCGAGGCGGGCGTTCTGCCCCTCCTTGCCGATGGCCAGCGACAACTGGAAGTCGGGCACGACGACGCGCGCGGTTCTGGTGCGTTCGTCGACGACCCGTACGGATACAACCTTCGCGGGCGAGAGGGCATTCCCGACGAAGGTGGCCGGGTCTTCCGAGAAGTCGATGATGTCGATCTTCTCGCCTGCCAGTTCGCTCATCACGTTGCGCACCCGGGCGCCGACCGGGCCGATGCACGCGCCCTTGGCGTTGACACCGGGCACGGTCGAGTAGACGGCGATCTTCGTACGATGCCCGGCTTCGCGGGCGACCGAGGTGATCTCGACCGTACCGTCGGCGATCTCGGGAACTTCCAGGGCGAACAGCTTGCGGACCAGGTTGGGGTGGGTGCGCGAGAGGCTGATCTGCGGGCCGCGAGCTCCGCGCGAGACCCCGTAGACGTAGGCCTTCAGCCTGCTGCCGTGCTCGTAGGACTCGCCGGGAACCTGCTCGGCGGCGGGCAGCACGCCTTCGGTGTCACCGAAGGCGACCACGACCATGCCGCGGGCGTTGGCCCGCGAGTCGCGCTGCACCACCCCGGCGATGATCTCGCCTTCCTTGGCGGAGAACTCGCCGTAGGTCTTCTCGTGCTCGGCGTCGCGCAGGCGCTGCAGGATGACCTGCCGCGCCGTCGTCGCCGCGATGCGCCCGAACCCCTCCGGGGTGTCGTCCCACTCCTCTTCGAGGTTCCCGTCCTCGCTCAGCGTGTAGGCGAGCACGCGGACATAGCCGGTCTTGCGGTCGATGTCGATCTTGGCGTGCGGCTGGTGACCCTCGGTGTGCTTGTACGCGGTCAGCAGCGCTGACTCGATCGTCTCGATGACGGTCTCGAAGGGGATGTCCTTGTCCCGCTCGATCGCGCGCAGCGCCGCGATATCGACGTTCACCTCGGCTCCTCCTTCTTCTTACCCCCAGTGTGGCCCTGCGCGGCGGACTTCGCCGCCGAAACCTCGGCTTCGTCGGCTTCCAGTTGCCTCAGCTCATCGGCGGGTGGTTGTTTGAACTCGATTTCGATCACGGCCTTGGCCACCCCGGCGTAAGAGACATCGCGCACACGGCCCGCCACCAGTACTCGGACGGCCGTCTTCGCGGCGTAGCCGACCCGGCCGACGAACTCGTCGCCGTCCTTCGGGGTGACGCGTACCAGCCGGAGCCGCGCCCGCCGCCAATGGCGCTGCTGGGTGAGCGGCCTGCTCAGCCCCGGCGAGCTGACTTCGAGCTTGTAGGAGCCGGCGATGACGTGCTCGTGGTCGTCCAGAGCGGCCGATACCGCACGGCTGGCGTCGGCCACCTGGTCCGAATTGACCCCGTCGTCGGCGTCGACGACGACCTTGACCACCTTGCGACGGCCTGCCTGCTGCACTTCCAGCGCGTCGAGCTCGAAGCCCGCATCGCTCACCGCATCGGCGATGATGGGTTCCAGCCGCTTGGCGAGATCATTGGGCAACGTGACTCTCCCCTATTCGGCTGAGTGAGGCGGTTGTCGTGCTCGGTCTGTGTCAATCCAGCTTAAAGCAAGGGGCGGGCCCGTGTGCGCCGCGCCGCCGCTACCGCGCCGGGAGCGAGCTCGTGATAAACGCGCCTGGCAGGATGGATCCCTGTGACAGTAGCGCGCAATGTCGGCCGAAACCGGCACAATCGACGTGAGGTGCTGCGATTCGGCGTCCTCGCCGCGCTCGCCGTCCCCCTCGCGGGATGCGGGGAAGGCTACGACGATTCACCCGATCCGCTGGCGGCGACGGCCGCCGCCGCCCGGTCGGACGCCGCCGCCGCCCGCGAGCTGAGCGAGTCGGCGGATGTGAAGCTTGCCGCCACCGTCGCGGAGATCCGGGCCGCCCACGCCGAAGCGCTGGGCAGGGAAGTCGCCCGCGCGAACCGGCCGCCGCTCAAGGGCAAGGCGGCAGGCGGTGCTCTCAACGACCTGGCCGCCCTCGGGAAGCGGCTGCGCACCGGGCGGGAAAAGGCGTCGTCGCTGCTGCTGACCGAGCCGCGCCACCGCGCGGCGCTGCTCGGGTCGGTCGCCGCCGGGTGCGCGAGCGCGCAAGCACTGGACCCGGCGCTGGGCAAGCTCCCCGAGCCCGAGTTCGAACCGCCGTCGCCTGCCAGCGAACTAGACGAGGATGCCGTGGCGGCCCTGCAGCAAGCGCTCGACGCCGAACACGCGGCGATCTGGGTCTTCGGGCTGGTCGGCGCGTTCCTGCCGGGCTCGTACAGCGAAGGCCTGGACGCCGCGACCTCCGAGCATCGCCGGCGGCGTAACGGCACGCAGCTCGTCATCGCTGCCGCGGATGCGACGCCGAACATCGCGGAGCCCGCCTACCTGCCACCGGAGCCGGTCAAGCACGCGACGTCGGCCAAAGCCCTGGTCGTCACCACGGAGGCCGATGCGGCATCGGCATGGCGGGGCGTACTCGAGCGCTGCGACGACAAGGAACTGCGGACCTTCGCGGCGGCCGCGCTCACCGCGTCGGCGGTCCGGGGGACGCGCTGGCGCGCGGAGCTGGGCACCTCCCCCACCGCGGTCGCGCTGCCGGGAACCAAGGCGGAGTGAAAGGAGCTTTCAGTCCGTTGAGCGGACTGAAAGCGGCGTCGGTCCGGTGTGCGCGGGCGTTCACAGCGGCACCAAGGTGCCACGGGGTGCCTATATGGCACCCAGGGCCACCTTGGGCTCCCCGCTGCCTGCCGGAAATGGGGCGAATCGGGCGTGGTGGCGCTTTACCCGGGGCGCGGCGACCTTAAGCTGGTGGCGCTCGGGCAGGTGCACCTGCCCGCGTTCTTGGCCCGAGGGTCGCCGCGGGGGTCCCCGGGTCAAGCGCCGCCACGCCACGGAGCAATGCAGCTACTACTGCAGAGAGCGCTTTCAGCGCATGTGGCTGGCGATGCCCAGGGCTTCCGAGGTGATCTCGTTGAGCAGTGTTCGGTCCCGATGCCCGTCGTAGAACGCCGATTCGATGATGGTGACGGTGTTGTCCACGATGTTGGAAGCGTAGCCGCCGCCCGCCACGCGTGGGCCGCCCGGCGTGGGCACCGAGCCGTCCCGCTGCATGTCCGAGACGTTGCCGGTGCCGCTGGTGTCGGTGAGTGTCTTGAGGTCCTTGGCCTGCGCCGCATCCGGCATGGTGACCACCGCGACGGAGACGAGGGCGCGGGCGCCGTCCTCCTTGGTGGTGTAGAGCCCGCGCACCACGTGCTCGCAGGGTTTGTCTTCGAACCAGTCCTCGACCTTGCCGTAGGACACCTTCGCGCAGTTTTCACTGACATCGGCGGGCGCGAGCGCGTTATAGGTGAAGCGGCCCGCCTCGATGCTGTCCGGCACCGTCGACGATGACGGCGTGCCCTCGTCGGCCTCGGTAGAACTGGTAGCGGACGAATCGGCCGGGACCGGCACGCCCGCGCCAGGGGCGGCCGAGTCCGAGTCGTGCCGGATGAGCCACCAGACGAGACCGGAGACCACCGCGACCGCAAGCATCGCGATGGCGAGCATCAGCGCCTGCCCGCCGCGGGGGCTCGGTGGCGCATCGCGGGGCAGCATCACCGTCGGGTGCTGGCTCGAGTTGGTCATCGCGATGCATACCGTAACCGGTGAGGTGTTCTCGCGGCGCGCGCGCTGCCGAATCGCCTGCTGAGTTCAATCGAGCGGGCGTTCCAGGAACGGCGCGAGCAGCCCGGGTACCGCGGCATCGGCGAAGGCCAGTCCTTCGTCCACGGCGGCATCCGGGATCTGGTAGGCGCCCGCACCGGCGGCGGTCGTCGCCACCAGCGTCAGCACACCGGCACGACGCTGAAAGATCGACTGCCGCACCGTCCAGCCGATCACGCCGGTGCGCTGCAATGCGACGGTGTTGCGGCGCAGTGCGCCTCGGCGGGCGAGCAGATAACGCCCCGAGATGCCGTGGCCGAGGCTGCGGTAGGCGTCGAAGGCGAGCAGCACGGCGGCGGGCACGGCCACCGCGATGAAGACCCACGGCAGCGCCATCAGCATGCCGCCGACGGCCTCGTCGAGTACCCCGTTGACGGCGGTGCCGAGCAGACTCCGCACGAGTAGCAGCAGCACGAAGGCCACCAGCACCGGAGCGAGCGCCCACCGCAGCCTACGCACCAGGGCCGCACGCGGATGCGGTGTCAGCGTGCCGGCGGCGATGGGCGATTCCCCTTCGCGCAACACCGCGGCGGCGACCCAGCTCGCCAGCGCCCGCGGCGCGGCGGGCAACAGCGTCTTGTGATCGGTCCGTCGGCCCTCACCGCCCTGCCGCATGCCGGTCGCGATGGCATCCACCCTGGCCGCCTTGGCCAGCCGGATGCCGAGCGGTTCGACGACCTCCACCCCGCGCAGCCGCCGTTCCTCGAGCGAGATCGACCGGGTGGTCAGGAGCCCGCGGCGCACGTGCAGCATGCCGCCCTGCTCCCGGTCGAGCCGGTAGGACCACCACATCTCGACGAAGAGCAGCAGCGCCCCGATCACACCGGCCAGCAACGCGCCGACCACCACCGTGACATAGCCGAACAGCGCGGCCGCCCGCACCAGGTCGCTGATCAGCGAACCCACCGGCTCCCTGCCGTAGCCAAACCAGCTCGACACGTTGAACACGGCCCCGACGGCGGCGGCCCCGATCGCCGGGGTGAGAAAGGACAGTGGCGCATACCAGGCCCAGCCCCAGCGCAATGCCGCGATGGCGCCGTCACCCGGCTGCTCGGCGGCCGACTGCCCGGCGCGCCGCAACAGTTCGACGCGCAACTGCTCGGCCCGCTCGCGCGAGACCGGGTCGAGTTTGATCTCGGCGTCGCCCGATTCACCGTGCTGCCCGGTGCCGATGACCACCACGGCGAGCCCGAACAACCGCTCGACCGGATTCGCCGTGACGTCGACCGTGCGGATCCGCTCCCGGGCCAGCGAACGCCGTTTCGTGACGACGAACTCGAACCGCAGCTCGAGGCGTTCATCGGTGACCCGGAACCGGGTGACCCGCCATCGGACGTACTCGACGCCCGCGCTGAACCCGACGATGAGCAGCAGCCCGCCCACCACGATGAGCAGCGTCAGGCCGAGCGGCATGCCGCCCACGGAGAGCGCGATCCCGCCGATGACCGCTGCCAGCAGCGAGAAGACGGCCGAGAGCACGGCGGCGACCACGACCAGCTTCCGGTCGAGCCGTTCGAAGCCGGCATCGGGCGAACTCATGTCGCATCACCGGGCGTGGCCTGCGTCGTCTCGGTGAGTTCTTCGGCGAGCCTGCCCGCCAGTTCGGCGTCCAGCCCCGCGATCCGCACCGCTCCCTTCGCCGATGCCGTCGTCACCGTCACGGTCGCCAGCCGGAACAGCTGCTGCAGCGGCCCCCGCACGGTGTCCACTGTCTGGATGCGAGACATCGGCGCGACGCGCCACTCCTGCCAGAAGTAGCCGGAACGGGTATAGACCGCGGTGTCGGTCACTTCCCACCGGTGGATCCGGTACCACCACAGCGGCATGGCAACGCCGATCAACACGCCGCCGAGCAACAGCGCCGCGGCCAGGATGTACCACCACGCCGAGAGCATCCCCAATGCCGAAGCGCCCAGCACGATGGGCACTGTCACGCTCGCGATCTGGGTACGCCACCACGCGATGGAGCGGCGATCGAGCTGATGGCGTGGCGGCCGCAGCCGCACCGATGTACTCATAGTGATCGAGCGTAGTGACGAGGCGATTCAGCTGCCGGGCACGCCACACCACTGCCCCTCGGCGCCCACTATCTTCTTCGGCTCAGCGGCCGTGACCATCGCCTTCGTGCTGGCCACCGTGGTGTTCACGAGTTGGGTGGACGAGCGATTCGGCGATATGTCGGAGTGGATCACCACCAACATCGGCTGGGTTTTCATCCTCGGCGTGACCACGTTCCTGCTGTTCCTGATCTGGATCTCGCTGAGCAGATACGGCAACGTCCGGCTGGGCGGCACCGACGCCCGGCCCGAGTACAACAACGCCTCGTGGTTCTCCATGCTCTTCGCCGCGGGCATCGGCACCATCCTGATGTTCTTCGGCGTCGCCGAGCCGATCAACCACTACGCGAACCCGCCGCTGCGTGACGTGGAGACCGGCACTCCGGAGGCGGCCAGCGAGGCCATGGGCTTCACGCTCTATCACTACGGGCTCCACACCTGGGCGATCTTCTGCCTGCCCGCGCTCGCCTTCGCCTACTTCGTCTACAAGCGCAAGCTGCCGATGCGGGTGAGTTCGGTCTTCCACCCGATCCTCGGTGACCGGATCCACGGCCCATCGGCAAGACCGTCGACATCCTCGCGGTGATCGGCACGGTCTTCGGCGTCGCGGTGTCCATCGGCCTCGGCACCCTGCAGATCAACAGCGGCCTGCACGAACTGTTCGGGGTGCCGCAGGAGAAATGGGTGCAGGTCATCCTGATCGGTGTCGTGACGGCCATCGCGGTCACCTCAGTGGTGCTCGGCCTTGACAAGGGCGTCAAGCGGCTGTCGAACCTCAACATCGTGCTGGCCGTCGCCCTGCTGATCTTCGTGTTCGTCGCAAGTTCCTCGCCGTTGTTCCTGGCGAAGGGCACCGTCGAGACGGCGGGCAGCTACCTCAGCCAACTGCCGCCGCTGGCCTTCTGGAACGACACCTTCGGTGCGAACCCCGGCTGGCTGGCGAGCAACACCGTGGTCATCTGGGCATGGACGATCTGCTGGGCGCCGTTCGTCGGCATCTTCATCGCCCGCATCTCGAAGGGCAGGACCATCCGGCAGTTCGTCGGCGGCGTGCTGGTGCTGCCCACCGCGTTCAGCGTCGTGTGGTTCAGCGTGTTCGGGCTCTCCGCGATCAGGATCGAGCAGTCCGAGCCCGGCAAGCTCGTCGGCCCGGTAGTGGACGAAGGCGACAACCCTGGCGCATTGTTCGCCTTCCTCGGCGAGTTCCCCGCCACCGGCTTCGTCATGGCGTTGTCGGTGCTGATCGTGGTCATCTTCTTCACCACGTCGTCCGACTCGGCGTCGCTGGTCGTCGACATGCTGTGCACCGGCGAGTCGGGCATGGGGCCGACACGGCAGCGGGTGTTCTGGGCGGTGCTGGAAGGCGTGGTCGGCGCCACCTTGCTCCCCGCGGCGGTCCGGAAACGCCTGGTGCCGCGGCCGGCCGAAGCCGAAACCGCGCGCTGAAAGACGCCCTCAGTCCACTGGACGGACTGAAAGGGCCACTCACTCCGTTGAACGGACTGAAAGCCTCGTTCAGCTCGCACCCATGCTGGGCCGCCGCTGCGCCCACGGCCGTGCGGTCTCGAGCTGGGCGGCGACCTGCAGGATCGTCGGCTCGTCGTGGCGGCGGCCGACGAGTTGGACGGCCAGCGGCACGCCGTCGGAGCCGAACCCCGCCGGTACCGACGCCGCCGGGTTGCCCGCGACGTTCCAGATCGCGGTGTAGGCGATCATCGGCAGCGCGCGGAGCTGTGCGGTGAGCGAGCCCGCGCCGTCCAGCGCACCGACCGGCCGCGGGCGGTGCGCGATGGTGGGAGTCAGCAACAGGTCGATGCCGGCGAAGACCCGGTTGGCCTTCTCCGCGAACCGTTCACTGTTGCGGGTCGCCCAGTCGACGGTCGCGCGAGGCACCATCCTGCCCAGCTGCAGGGTCTGCTTCGTCCGCCGTTCCAGCCGCTCCGGATGTTGGACCTCGACGGCTTCCGCCCGGACACCGCCGTAGAACTGCGGCGTGAACACCGCGGTCGCGTCCGGGTAGCGCGGGTCGACCTCCCGCACCTCATGGCCGAGTTCGGCGAGCAGTGCCGCGGTGCGCACCACCGCTTCGACGTGCTCGGGGTGCGGCCGGACGCCACGGATGGCGGGTTTGGTGGCATAGCCGATGCGCAACCGGCCTGGTGGCGTCGCCGCGGCGTCTAGGAAGCTCATCCGAGGCGGCTCGGCGTGCCAGGCGTCGACCTCGACAGTGCCGCGAATGACGTCGTAGAACAGCGCACTGTCGCGGACACTGCGAGTCAGCGGCCCCGCCGTCCCCAACGCGAGCCAGAGATCCGGGTGCGGCGCGCTGGAGACCCGGCCCCGTTGCGGCTTGAGCCCGAACAGCCCACAGCACGCCGACGGGATGCGGATGGAACCGCCGCCGTCACCGCCGAGACCGGCGGCCACCATGCCCGAGGCCACCGCGGCCGCGGTACCGCCGCTCGATCCGCCCGGCGTGCGCGTGAGATCCCACGGGTTCCTGGTGTAGCCGTAGGCGGCCGACTCGGTGTAAGGCCACTGCCCGAACTCCGGCATGCAGGTCTTGCCGATGATCACCGCGCCCGCCTCACGCAGCCGCCGGACGACCTCGGCATCCGCGGCGGCGGGTGTGCTGTTGGCCATCCCGCCGAAGGTGGTGACCTGGCCGGCGACGTCGACCTCGTCCTTGATCGCCACCGGCACACCGAGCAGGGGCGCCTCCTTGCCGGACGCGCGGGCGGTGTCGCAGGCCTCCGCCGCGGCGAGCGCTTCATCGGCCATCACCACCCGGAAGGCGTTCAGCGCGGGGTTCGTCGCGGTGATGCGGGCCAGCGTGGCCTCGGTCAGCTCACGTGCCGATACCTGGCCCGCCCTGATCATCTCGGCTTGCCCGGCCAGCCCCGCGAACAACAGTTCCTCGGTATCCATGACGCCATTCTCGCGGCTGCCATCCCACGGCCGACAGCCCCCGGCGATGGAAGCCGCTACATGGCGGAGCTCGGCAGCACCATGTAGCGACTGATTCTTCGCCTACCCGGCTGCCTGCCGCGGTAAACACCGTTCGTCGGGCGATGAGGCGACCGATTCGCGGCAGTCGCGACCGGGTAGCCCGAGGTGGCGTCGCATCGACGAAGGAGGCAACGGCCATGGCGGAGCACCGGTCAGAGCAGCAGGAGCGGATGGAGCTGGACTCCGAACCTCGATCCAAGGACAGTCCAGCGGCGTGGGAGGCAGTTGACCGGGCGCAGGAGAACGAGGAGGCGGCGCGACAGTTCAGCCCACCCGAGGGCGACACCGAGTTCGCCGACGACGAGCCTACGGAGATCGCGCAGGCGCACGATGCGCAACCGGCAGCCGGCCCGGAACAGGGCGCGATGCATGTGACCGACGTCGAAACCGGCGGCGGTCGCGTGGGGCGATAATCGCGTGCTGAACCCAACGCCGACGGCGCTGCGCGCACGAGTACGGGCACCGCTGGAGTGGGCAGTGCGTGCCTGGCGATCCCCCGGACGGGAGCGCGAACGGGTCGTCCAATCGGCGAAGATGGCAATCGCCGCCATGCTCGCCTGGTTCGTCGCGCGGCAGGTCGACGCCGAACAGTCCTACATCGCGCCCTATGTCGCAGTCTTCATGATGAGTGCGACGGTATACCGCTCGTTGCTCACGGCGGGGCGCCAGTTGGCGGCCATCATCACCGGCGTACTGATCGCGTTCGCGGCGATCACCACCATCCCGCACGAGGTGATCGCACTCGGTGTCGCGGTCTTCGCCGGGATGCTGCTCGGCCAGTGGCAGCGCTTCGGCGAGAGCGGAGTGTGGGTCGGCGCGATCGCGCTGTTCATGCTCGCGCAGGGCACCGCCGACGAGCAAGGCTTTTTGCTGACCGGAGTGCTCGACAGCGTGATCGGCGCCCTCATCGGTACCGCGGTCAACGTGCTCATACTGCCGCCGGTCTACCTGCGGGATACTCGCCGCGCCGTCACCACGCTCAGCGACGAAATCCATAGCTTGCTCAACACGGTGGCCAACGAAGTACGCGGCGAATGGACGCCCGCCGCAGCTCGCTCCTGGACGCAGCAGGCACGGCGGCTGGAAAGCTCGGTGGCTAAGGCGCAGTCCGCCGCGGGCTGGGGACGCGAGAGCACGTGGCTTAATCCACGGTGGCAGCTGGATCACCGGCGCGAGTCCACCGTCGATCACGAAGCCGCCGTTCACACGCTGCATGAGGTCTCCCTCCAGGTGCAGCGCATCGCCGACGCGTTCAGCTTCGTACCCGATGTGCGGGACATCCCCGCCGACTTCGGGAACCGGTTCGACCATGAGGTCGCCGCCATGCTCGATAGGCTGGCTGAGGCCGTGCTGAGCTATCACGAGCCCGGCGACCGCCGATCCGAGGAGACGGCGCTGTCCGTGTCATCCGTGCTGGAACGGGCCGGCGAGCTCAAGGGCGCCTTGACCAACGTCGCGACTACGAACGGTTCACCGGCACGCGAAACTCTCAGTGTGCACGGTGAGCTGCTCCAGGCGATCGAGCGCACCGCGCACGCCCTCGGTGCCGAGGCCGCGATCTGACGGCTTTCGCAACCAGATGGTTGACAACGCTTGCCGCTCGGCCTAGTCTCTTACTCAACCAATCGGTTGCATACGAAGGAGGCGCGCGGTGGCCGACGATCAACTCTCGCGGGTGTTCGCGGCACTGGCGGATCCGACTCGGCGCGACATCGTCGCCCGGCTCGCCGTCGGCGACGCGACGGTCGGGCAGTTGGCCGAGCCGTACGACGTCTCGATGCAAGCGGTGTCCAAGCACCTCCGGGTGCTACAGGACGCCGGACTGGTCAGCCGCAGCAGGGATGCCCAGCGCAGGCCCTGCCACCTCGAAGCGGAAGTGTTCGACCTGATGACCAAGTGGCTCGAGCGGTACCGCAGGCAGGCCGAGGAGCGTTTCCGCCGCCTCGACGCCGTGCTGGCGGCCATGAACGAAGAAGACGACGGAGACCAGCAGGACACGACAAACAAGCAGACAGGAGCAGCATCATGAACACGACCACGTCCAACGCGACCCGCTATGACACCGCGATCGAAGCCGATCCCGACCTGCCGACGGTCCGCATCGTCCGCGACTTCGACGCCCCGCCTGACCGGGTGTTCCGGGCATGGACCGACGCCGAACTGGTCGTCAAATGGCTCGGCCCCAACACCACCACCATGCGGATCGACACGTGGGAGGCACGAACCGGCGGCTCCTATCGCTACGCGGCCTGGCGTGACGGCGAGGAGATCGCCCGCTTCTACGGCTCGTTCCACGAACTGCGGCCGAACGAGCGGCTCGTGCAGACCTTCACCTATGAGGGCGTCCCCGACGGCGTCTGCCTCGAAACCATCACCTTCGAAGATCTCGGGGGCGGCCGCACCCGGGTCAACGCGCTCTCGGTCGTCGACACCATGGAAGGCCGTGACGCGATGATCGCCAGCGGCATGGAGGTAGGCGTGGTCGAAGGCTACGAGAAGCTCGACGACCTGCTCGCGCAGTAATGACAAAACGGTAAGCAGGCCGCCCGTGCCTGACTGGTTGCGCGATCGAACCATCTGGTTGTATGGTCGAACTATGTCCGATCATGCGACCGAGCTACAGGAGTGGCTCATCGCCTTTGTGCGCGACTTCGGCCTGCACGATCCGGACCGCACGCCGTGTGGCCAACCCATGTCGGTATCAGAGGCGCACGCCCTGACCGAACTAGCGAGACAGCCGGTGCTCCGGCAGCGGGAGCTGGGTGAGCGGCTGCGACTGCAGAAGAGCACCATCAGCAGGCTGGTGACCCAGCTGACGCGGCGCGGCTGGGTCCGGCGCGCGCCCGCTCAGGACGATGGACGCGGTGTTGCCCTGGCGCTCACCGAGCGGGGTGCGGCCGCCGCGACGCGAGTCGAGACGGCCCGCCGCGACCGTTGTGCGGCATTGCTCGAAAACATCCCGTTGGAGCAGCACGCCGAGGTGCTCTCGGCGCTGCGGTTACTCAAGGAGGCCATCGGTGCTGAAGCCGCGACCCGCTGATATACCTGAAGCTCCGGTCGACTCGCCAGGAAACTCCTTCTGGAAAGCCACGCTCGGTACCGGCGATCCAGAGCGGCGGTCGCCGAGCGTGGCGCGGAGGTCATGCCGTTCGATCTCGACCGCACCAGTCACGTGTTCACACCGGCCGAGTCGGGCGGAGTTCAGGAGGTCGTCGCCGACGACCCGGCGGACACCGAACAGGTCCGGCTCATTCGCGAGCACGTCCGGCAGGAAGCCCGCCGATTCGCACGAGGCGACTTCGACGATCCCGCTGCCTTACACGGCGACGACATGCCGGGCTTGCCGACCTTGCGCGCCGAATACCGCAAGATGACGGCCCATTACTCCGAACTCCCCGACGGGGCCAAGATCACCTACGTCAGCATGGCCCGAGGCGTGATCAAAGCCCTGCACGACTGGTTCGAAGCTCAGCTCAGCGACCACGGCGAGCACGCCGAGCGCGGCGAGGCCGAGCACTAGAAGGCCGCGCTCCGCATAACATCCACCTGACGTCCCATTTGTGTAGCTTCCCGGCGACACCAAGGTGCCATCGGGTGCATATGCGGCACCGAGGGCGCTTGGGCTCGCTCGCCGATGCTTGTTGCCCGCTCGCGGTGCGAGGTACGCTGTCGCAGGAGCGTTTTACTAAATGAACATGAGGATTTGAAATGACAGGCCTCTGACGCGCCACAAGGAGAGCCGCAGTGTCGTGCCGCAGCCGGACCGCTTGGGCAAGCATGATCGCCGCCCTTGCCATCGCCGTGACGACTGTCACGGGGCTCGATGGTGCCTCGATGCCGGCCGATGCCGGCCCGGTGCGGCCCGTCGCGGTCACGCAGGATGCCTGCGTCACCCAGCCGTGTACCTGGAACTTCCAGCAGATCAAGGTGTTCGGCGCGCAGGCGCCGGGTAAGCATGGTGCGGGCGTGACGGTCGCCGTTGTCGACACCTGGGTCGACCACGAGCATCCCGAGTTGGCCGGCCGCGTCGTCGGGCACGCCTACTGCGTTGGCATGAGCGGCCAATGCCAGGCCAATGCCCGCAACGCGGACGAGTGCGCGCACGGCACACACGTCGCGGGGACCGTGGCCGCCAAGAACTACGGCGTAGCCCCGAAAGCCGGCGTCCTCGCGGTGCAGGTGCTCAGCTACCGCGACGGCGACTGCTCCGGTTCGACCGAGGACGTCGCCGCGGGCATACGGTACGCGGCTCAGCACGGCGCCGACGTCATCAATTTGTCCCTTGGCGCGACGGTCCCCGGGCTGTTTCAGAGCAGTCACGTCAGTGACGCGGTCGCCGACGCCGCCCGTGCCGGTGCGGTCGTGGTCTTCGCCGCCGGGAACAGCACGGTGCCGGTTAGCGACAACTACGGGGACAACGCGGTGCTGGTGGCGGCGACGGGGCCTCGCGGGGGCCTCGCTTCCTACTCTTCGCGTGGTGGCGCGATCGACCTCGCCGCGCCCGGTGGCGACGACGGCGCGGCGGGCCTGACCAGCTGCCAGAAGTCGACCTGCATCATGTCCACCGAACCCCACAACCGCTACGCGCTGCGCGAGGGAACGTCGATGGCGGCGCCGCACGTTTCGGGGACGGCCGCGCTGCTGCTGGCTCAGCATCCCCGGCGCGGGCCCTCCGACGTGATCTCGGCGTTGCGCAATACCGCTCGGCCGGTAGGCGGGATCCGGAATGGTTTGATCGACGCCGACGCGGCTCTGCGCCTGCGCGCGCCCGCGACCAACCCTGGCACGACAACCCGTAGCCCGGCGGGCACCGACCGCCGCACGACGACCCAGCCCGCGCAGCTCGCCCCGTCGCCAGGATCCGGTCAGACAGCCCGGAGGACGGCCACTCCGCGACGTACCTGGACTCTCGCCGACCCCAGCGCCACGACTGAGACAGATGCTGCCGCGCAGCAGCCCACAGACGGGTTCGGCGGCGGGCGGGCCGAGCAAGCACCACCGTTCCCGCAGCAGCCGCAAGCCAACACGGGCGCGGAGTTCCCGGCGCGGATCGCGCTGGGGATCCTGGCGTTGCTGGCGCTCTGCGGTGCGGGAGCACTATGGCTGAGCAACAGCCGCCCGAACCCGCCGGATTAGGCCGTGTCTTATGGATCTCGATCGATGGGATTCGTGATCCAGATGGTCGCCGGCAAGGCGGCGGGAAGTCCTAGTACCGGTGTTGTACTCGGGCTTTCCGGCAACACAGCCAGCGACCATCTGGGCGCGAATACCGCGATCACGGATCCGTAAGACACGGCCTAGCCGGCCCAGGGCCCGCCATCGCAGGCAAGCCACGACCGAGAGGACCTCTTCATGAGCGAATGTGTGCCTGGCACGGTGCCATCTGGCTCCGCACGGCTCCCGGCGGTGAGCTGATGGCCTCGCAGCTACGCGCCGAGCGCGGCGATTGGCTCATCATTGAGCGCGCCGGGGTGGGACAGCCACCCCGTACCGGACTGATTGTCGGCGTACGCTCCCCCGGCGGCGCGCCGCCCTACGTGATCCGGTGGGGCGTCGGACACACCACGCTGATGTTTCCCGGACCGGACGCCCGGGTCGTTCCCGCGGCGGCCGTCAACGGCGCGAAGCGAGCACGCACGCGCAGGCCGGCTCGCCCGTCACGCTTGCGGCAGTGGCTGTCGAACCTGTGGGGGCATGAAAAGCCTCAGGAGCGCTGAAAGACGCTGTCCGTTCAACGGACTGAAAGCGTCTTTCGCTCCACCTAGGACTCCGCTTCGGGCCGCTCACCACGCAAGATCGCGGCCGCGGCGGCGAACGACTGCTCGGCCGCACAGCCGTAGCGGATCCACGTCGCACCCAGCAGCAATGCGCCACAGTCGGCGACGACTTCGGGACCGCCGTACGGCGCGAGTTCGCGCAGCACTTCCCCCCAGTCCCGGTACACGACGCCTTGCATGTGGTGGGTCCACTCGTGGACGGCGACCGAGTACACCTTGTCGCACGGGGTCCGCGGCGCGATCCAGATGCGTTCGCCGGGTACTTCGGCTCTGCCCCACGCGCCGGTGTCCAGCACGATCCACCCGGCGGGCCGGTTGGCCTTCGCCGAGTCGAGATTGGCTTGCCAGTCGCACTCGGACGTTTCCGGGCGAACGGGCGGCGATGCCGGGGCTGGCGGCGGAACTTCGTCAGGCGCGGAAGGTTCGTCCGCGTCGGCCGGACCGGGGATCACCTTCGAGTGCTCCTCCGCGTCGTAGGCAGGCGGCTCCTCCAGGAACTCCTCCTCGTAGAACTCCTGCGGTACGGGGGCCCCCTCGATCGGTTGCCCGCCCGACCCGCCACTCCTCGCGACGACGACGGTCGCCTCCTGCTCGAAGGCCACGGCCGACCCACACGCGCCCACGCCGATTGCCCCCGTGGCGGCGGCCAGCAGAGCCAGCAGGGTACGGCCGAAACATCGGCTCGATACGAGCAGGGGTATCGGTCGTCGCTTCGGCATCCATCCACTCCCGCACGTCGGTCACGCCTTCCCGCGAGGCGAGTCGGTTACCGGAAAGCTTGACGGGAAGCCGAGGCCCAGTCAACGAGTGGAATGCAGATTCTATTATTCCCCAAAGTGGCCGCAAGGGTTCGCGGCCGACGGAACGTGTCCTCATTCATACGCTCGACCTATTCGCCATGATCGAGCCGACCACGGCTCGTACCTCATGACGCAGTGGGCGGGCCACCCGAGGTGGCCCGCCCACTGACTCTCCAACGGCCTTCTTGGCCGCACAGATCACTTCTTCTTTTTCTGCTGCTGATAAGCCTCGATGACACTGGTCGGAATCCGGCCACGATCGGAAACATCAAGGCCTTGTTTACGGGCCCACGCCCGGATCGCCTGATTCTGCTCGCGATCCGTGCCCCCGGCCGTCGCCGATCGTGCGCCCGATGTGCTCGTACGCTTGCGCCCGCCGGTGCGCCGGGCGTGTTCGATGTACTGCGCGAGGGAATCGCGGAGTTCCGCAGCGTTCTTGTCGGACAAGTCGATCTCGTAGGTCACACCGTCCAAACCGAACTGGACGCTCTCGTCTGCAGTAGAGCCGTCGAGGTCGTCCACCATCTCGACGAGCACTTTCTGGGCCATTGGTTCTCCTATCGAATCACGTTCAAAATCAGTTACAGAGCGAGTGCTCTGATGTCGTTGTAAACATGGTAGCCCAGAGATCCTCGAGCGAAGTTACTCGCCACGCTTATTTGCTTGAGATCGGCAGGCGCTGCGACGAATGAACCACGCGGAGACGACAATTCGCGGAAGCTGCCCACCGACTTCGTTGCCCGGCACCGTAAATAAGCGCGCACACCAGCGGTCGGCGACGCGCTACGGCTTCCGGCCGACGCCACCCGCGATGCAGTGCTGGACCTCGTTCAGCGGCCTGACCCTTGGGCCGTCCGGCCACCAGTCGGCACACTTGACGATCCCGGGGTCGACCATCTCCAGGCCCGGCATCAGGGCTTGCAGCTCAGCGAGCGTGCGGAAGCTACCCGAGCCCATCATGCTGTGCAGGAAGATCTCCTCCATCTTGCGAGCCAGCGGGGTGTGCTCGTCCTCCGGGTCGAGGAAGTGGCTCATCGCGACGTAAGAACCGGAGGGCAGGGCGTCGATGTAGGTCTGCATGATCTTGGCCGGTCCGTCTTCGTCACCGACGAAGTGGTGCAACGTACCCATCTGCAAAAACGCCAGGGGGCGGGTGAAGTCGATATGTTTGCGAACGACGGCGTTGCTCAGAATCTCATCGGGCTTGTAGATATCGGCGGCGATGAAGCGGGTGTTGTCGTTCTCCTCCAGCAGCGCCTGCCCGTGCACGAGCACAACGGGGTCATTGTCGACGTAGACCACGCGCGCGTCCGGGTTGATCCGCTGCACCACCTGATGCACGTTCTCCGCGGCGGGCAGCCCGGAGCCACAGTCCAGGAACTGGTCGATCCCGACGTGGCTGGCGAGGAACCGGCACGCCCGGATGAGGAAGGCGCGGTTCTCCACGGCGAGGTCCTGCGCTTCAGGCGCCTTGGCCTGGACCGACCGGAGCACCTCGCGGTCGACCTCGTAGTTGTCCTTGCCGTTGAGGAAAGCGTCATAGACGCGGGCGATACTGGCGCGATTAGGGTCAACCCCGACGGGTGCGCGGGACGACTCTGGCAACATATTGGTCATGAGGTACCTCATCGGAAAATCGGTTGGTCAAGTCCGCACCTAAGGTAGCGGTCCGTGTTCGGCGCGTAAATCAGCCGTAGTGCTTGACCTCACTGCAACTTGTTGTACCGTCAGTAACCGTGTACGTACGCACCGACTGAGGCAGTGCGGGCGGATGACAGCGATCCGGAGTGAGGTGCACCGGTTGTGACGGGTCCCGAGGCGAAGTCGAACTCGACCGGGAATGAAGGCGGCACAGGCGGTCCGACCGCGTGCCGCATCATCCTGGGAGCACAGCTGCGGCGGTTGCGCGAGCAAGCGGGGATCAGCCGCTCCGAGGCCGGCTACAGCATCCGGTCCTCGGAGTCCAAGATCAGCCGTCTTGAACTCGGCAGGGTGGGCTTCAAGGAGCGCGACGTAGCCGACCTGCTCACCATGTACGGCGTGTACGACGAAAGGGCGCGCGAATCGTTGCTGCGCCTGGTCGCCCAGTCCAAAGAGGCGGGCTGGTGGCGTCGCTACAACGACCTGTTGCCGTACTGGTTCTCGGAGTACGTTGGCCTGGAAGAATCGGCGTCGCGTATCCAGACATTCGAGCTGCAGTATGTGCCCGGCCTGTTGCAGACCGAGGATTACGCGCGCGCCGTCGCCAGCCACGGCCAGCCGGGCGCCACCGAGGAAAAGCGGCGCCGGACCGAACTTCGGATGCGCAGGCAGAAGATCCTCACCCACCCCGGCGCGCCCCGGCTCTGGACGGTCATCGACGAGTCCGCGCTGCGGCGCCCGATCGGTGGCTCGGCGGTGATGCGAGCACAGCTGGACGCGCTGCTGGAATGGACGACGATGCCGCACATCGCGTTGCAGGTGCTGCCGTATGAGCGCAGCGGGCACGCGGCGGAAGGCGCGTTCACCATCTTGCGGTTCGCGGAGCCCGAGATTCCGGACATCGTCTACATCGAGTACCTCGTCGGCGCCTTGTATCTGGACAAGCTGGATGAAATCGAGCGGTACAGCCGCGCCATGGACCGCCTGGCGGTCGACGCGGAGTCGATCAGCCGGAGCCGGGAACTGATCAAGAAGATTCGCGCGGAGATCTGACGCGGCCACCTTAAATTTAAGTGCGCGGTATGCTCGCCGTTGCCTACGGTCCGCGTTGCCACAGAGGTCGGCTTGGATATGGAATACCGCGCCAGCTTCGATGCGGCGGTCAGCTTCAGCAATGGTGGCGACCTGGCCGTTCACGGGTTCCGGGTAGACGTCGCGACGCCCGATGTCGATGAAACCGAAATTGCCGCACTATTCGTCGCATCGCTCGGCCTGTTGATGACCGACACCGTCGAACTCGACAATGTCGAGATCATCGCCGAACCGCACAAGGGCACGCGGGGCGGACCATCGGAGCGACGCACGAGTCCGGCGGACGCGGTGGGGCGGCTGGTCGAACTCGGCCATCCGATCTGCGCCGGCATGATCACCTATCCTGGGCTGCCCGCGCCGGCGATCAGTCCCCACCTCACCAGGGAAGCCTCACGTGCGCATTACGCGCCTGGCACCGAGTTCGCCATCGACCGACTGACGTTGGTCGGCAACACCGGCACCTATCTCGACGCGCCCGCTCACCGCTACGCCGACGGCATGGATGTCGGCGAGATCCCCCTGACCCGAACCGTCGACCTCCCCGCTGTGGTCGCCCGGGTAGGCGGCAGCAGGCAGCGCGAGGTCGACGTCGGCACGGTGGCCGCGCTCGATGTCCGCGACTCCGCCGTCCTGCTGCACACCGGCGACGACGCCCGGTTCGGCTCCCCCGCCTACGCCGAAGGCCACCACTTCCTCACCCGGGCCGCCGCGGGCTGGCTGGTCGACAACGGCGCCGCAGTGGTCGGCATAGACGCGATCAACATCGACGACACCACCGACGGAGAACGGCCCGCGCACACGTTGCTGCTGGCCGCTGGCATACCGGTCGTCGAACATCTCACCGGCCTCGACCAGCTACCTCCCACCGGCGCCCGGTTCACCGCGGTGCCGCTGCGCGTCGAAGGAATGGGCACGATCCCGGTGCGTGCGTTCGCGCGACTCCCCGAATAGGCCTGAGTGAACGTGACGCCCGTCCTACGGGCCGGACGTCACCCGCGACTACGGCGTCGACGACATCCCGGTGATGACCGCGCGCATCTACGACTTCGGACTCAGCGACGATCGCGAGCTGACCATGATCGCCAGCGACGGCGGCCTGCTCGACAAGCCGCATCGCACCGACCGCGTCCGCCTCTCCCCCGGCGAACGCGCCGAGGTCATTGTCGAGATGACGCCGGGCGAGGAGCTCACGCTGCGCTCCTTCGGCCCGGACCTCGGCGCCAGTTCGAGCAATACCCGCGACTCCGGTGGGGACGACCAGTTCGACGTCCTCCAGCTGCGGGCGAAGGAGAAGCTGACACCGTCACCGCCACTACCTGATCGTCTGGTGACGATCCCCCGGCTCGATCCGGCCGACGCGGCGCAGAAGCGGTCCTTCGAGTTGCGCTCCCGGCGGATCAACGGCGAGAAGATGGACCTGGGCCGGATCGACACCGTCGTCACCAAGGACACCACCGAGGTGTGGCAGGTGAGAAACGATCACGGCCGGGCGCACAACTTCCACATCCACGATGTTCGGTTCCAGGTGCTCACCATCGACGGTGCGGCGCCGCCACCCGAGCTGCGGGGCTGGAAGGACACCATCTATCTGCCGCCACGGGTACCGATCCGGCTGATCATGCGTTTCACCGGCTACGCGGACCCAGCCACGCCGTACATGTATCACTGCCACCTGCTCCGTCACGAAGACGAAGGCATGATGGGCCAGTTCGTCGTCGTCGAACCCGGCCAGCGGCCGGTGGCTCCCAGCGACGATCACGGCCAGTGACGCGTACCCCGCCGGCACCCGGTCATGACCGCGCCGCGGGCGACAGTACTGTCTTGCCATGCGCCTAGCCAGGATCACGGTCACCGCCGTTGCCGCGTTCGCGCTCGCAGCGTGCAGCCCTTCGGAAGAGGAACCAGCCAACGAAGCGGGCGACGCGCCGGCAACGAGTGAAGCCGCCGACTCCGCGGCCCCTGGCGACGCCGGCGAAACCCACGGCAAGGAGTGCGCCGCCGCGGACTTCGCCGTCGAGGGCGAGCTGGACGCGGCGCCGGAGATCACCATGCCCGAAGACTGCGATCCGCCCGCCGAGCTGCTGATCGAGGACATCGAGAAGGGCGACGGTGCGGCCGTCAAGGAGGGCGACACCGCCGAGGTGCACTACTTCCTCGCCGGCTTCTCCGACGGCCAGCAGCTCGACGCCTCATGGGATCGCGGCGAAACCTTCCCGGTGGAAAACGTCGGACAGGCGCAGGTGATCCAGGGCTGGAACGATGGCCTGGTCGGCATGACCGAAGGCACCCGCAGGCTGCTGGTCGTGCCACCGGAGCTGGGCTACGGCGCAAGTCCCGGCCACCAGCTCGAAAAGGAGACCCTGGTCTTCGTCATCGACCTCGTCAAGGTTTCCTAGGCGCCGCCACAGCAGACGGATACGGTGGTGAGCATGGCTGTTGACGTGATGACGGAGATCGTGATCGATCGCCCGTGCGCCGACGTCGCGGCCTACGCGGCCGACCCGTCGAACGCTCCCGAGTGGTACGTCAACATCAAAGCGGTGCGGTGGGAGACACCACCACCCGTCGCCGTCGGATCACGGTTGGCGTTTCAGGCGCAGTTCCTGGGCCGCACGTTGGCCTACACCTACGAGATCGTGGAGTTGGTTCCCGGCGAGCGGCTGGTGATGCGGACCGCGCAGGGGCCGTTCCCGATGGAGACCACCTACACCTGGGAGCCGGTCGACGCCGGGCGCACCCGGATGACCCTGCGCAACCGCGGCGAACCGAGCGGGTTCGCCAAGATCGGTGCGCGACCACGGCCAGGCATAGGCGGCGACGGTGACCACCAGGCGCTGCAAGCCCAGGGGCGCTCCGGTGTCGTGGAGCATTTCCAGCAGCGGCGCGGCGAACGCCGTCGTCGCGTGGCCGAAACCAAGGGCGACGAACAGCCAGCCGATCGGGTTACGCGGCCGG
>WHSS01000257.1 GCA_009379975.1 Actinophytocola sp. | reverse complement strand
GTTCTCGCCGCCGCGGTTGATCATGTCTTTGGCACGATCGACTATGTAGACCAGGCCCTCGTCGTCGATCCGGGCGAGATCACCACTGTGCAGCCAGCCGCCGACGAAGGTGTTCGCGGTCGCTTCCGGCTTGTTCCAGTAGCGCGAAACCACGTTCGGGCCGCGGATGAGCAGCTCACCGACCCCGGTGACCGGGTCCGGCGAATCCAGCGCCAGATCCACCACGGGGGCGGCGAAGCCGACTGAGTCGGGGTGCTCGGTAGCCCACTCGTGCGGCAGGTAGGTCGAAATCGATGAGGTCTCGGTCAGCCCGAAACCGTTGCCCACCCGTGCCCGCGGGAACTCCCGTTTGATCCGATCCACCAGGGACGGAGCGATCGGCGCCCCGCCGTAGGCGATTCGGCTGACCGTGTCCAGCCTGAAGTCGCGGAAGTTCGGCTGCGCCACGGCCAGCGCATAGATCGCGGGGACGCTGGTCAGAATGTCGATCTGCTCGTCTTCGATGGTCCGCAGGAACTTCTGCACGTCGAAGGTCGGCAGCACCACCGTGGTTCCTCCCAACGCGAGTTGCAACAGCAGCTGACTGTTGCAGCCGGTCACGTGGAACAACGGCACCGACACCAAGTTGCGCAGCCGTGAGCCCTCCGTTCGGTCCAGCTCGATGACCCGTAGCGCGGTCTCTACATTGGACAGGAAGTTCTCGTGGGTGGTCGCGGCACCTTTCGGGAACCCGGTCGTGCCGCTGGTGTAGAAGATCGCGGCGAGATCGCGGCGAGCGAGGTCGTCGACGGCGACCGGTGACCCGTCCGGCATCGGCTGACCGGGCCAGAACGTGTACGTGGCCCCGGAGTCGGACAACACGTAGTCGATCTCCGGTTCGGCGAAGCGGGTGTTGACCGGCACCGCGACCGCGCCCGCCAGCAGTGTGCCCAGGAAGCCGACCACCCAGTCCACCCCGGCGGGCAGTAAGTTTCCCACTCGATCGCCTCGACCGACACCTCCCGCTCGCAAGCCGCCTGCCACGCGTGCGGCGCGATCCCACAACTCCCGGTAGGTGAGCCGATCACCGCCGACCTCGACCAACGCCTCGTTGTCACCGCAGGTATCGACCGTGTCGTGAAACATGGCGACCAACGAGGACGCGAGGTTCTGATAGTGCGCTACGCCGTCCTCGTCCCGCACCACGCCGGAAGTATCGAACGGGGCCGCACCGCGCGAGTGAGGCTCGACAGTCATCGCACTCATCCCTTCGGCGTGAAGTAGCGCCGCGGGTTGCCTACCAGCATCGTGGTGAGCTGCTCATCGCTGACGCCGTGCTCACGCAGGGCAGGCAGCACATCTCGCGAGATATGCATGTAGTGCCAGTTCGGCGCGGCCTGCGCGAGCATTTGCTGCGCTTGCTCGCCTGCGAAGAAGTCCAAGTAGCACGCGGCGTCGTGACTGATCACGATGCGATCGGCATACCCCTGCTCACACAGGGACGCGATGGTCTGAACCCGCTGTTCGGTCGGGTTGAACAGGTCGAGCCCGAAGCGGTCGCACCCGATCGTCGCGCCCTGATCCATGATCCACTTGAGATAGTCGAGGTCGTTGGAATCTCCGGCGTGACCGACCACCACCTTGGTGAGGTCGACGCCGCGCTCGCGATAGAAGTTCATCGCCAACCGGCCGGTCTGGTGGGCGGCATTGGTGTGCACCGTGATCGGGACACCGGTTTCTTGGTGCGCCTCGCAGATCGATGCGTGCACCCTGGTTTGCTCCGGGGTCATGCCTCGCTCTTCAACCACGCATTTCAGCAGCGCCGCACGCACCCCGGTGGTCCCGATGCCGTCACGAATATCGCGCACGAACATCTCGGTCATCGGTTCCGGACCGCCAAGTAGCGTGTCTGGCCCGCGGTAGTGGAAGAAGTGCGGGATCTCATCGAACGTATACAGCCCGGTGGCCACCACGATGTTGATATCGACTTCGCCGTTGATCCGCTGAATGCGAGGGATGTAGCGGCCGAGCCCCACCACCGTCGGGTCCACAATCGTGTCGACCCCGGCTTGCTTGAGCTCGCGCAGCTTACGGACGGCATCGGAGACCCGCTCCTCCTCGTCCCACCACTGATCGCCGTAGTTCTGCATGACATCCGGAGTGAGCACGAAGACGTGTTCGTGCATCAGCGTCGTAGCCATGTCGTTCACATCGATCGGCCCGCGTACGGTCTGGACGGTAGCCATGCCTCTCCTTCTCGCTGGAACGACGGACCTTCCAGGCTAGACCCTCGGCAACCACCCGGGCTACGGCTGCGTCGCGTCGCTCCTGGGATCGATCATGATCTTCGCGTGCTTCTCGGGATCGCCGAGGGCGTTGAACGCATTCTCGACGCCTGCCAGGCCAACGCTTCCGGTGATCAGCGGTGCGCCATCGACCTTCCCCTCCGCGAGCATGTGGAGGCTGTCCCGGAACTCCTTCGGCGTGTAGCCGATCACGAAGCGCAGGTCGATCTCCTTGTTGATCGCGATCGACGGCCGGATCTGATCGGGCGCCATACACACGCCCACCACGATCACGCGTGTGACCAGGGGCGCGGCGGCGATGATCTCGTCGATCACGCCCGGGACCCCGACGCATTCGAACACCACCGGACCGTCCGGCATCGCGCCGAGGGCCTCAGCTGCCCGGAACACGTGCCACCACGGCAGCGGGAGGCGTCGCAGTTTCGCCATCGAATCGATCGCCAGCTCCAGCAGCGTGCTCACCTTGGTGTAGTAGCCGTGGTCTTTCAGTGATGCGTACGGCGATTCAGTTGCCGGATCCACCACGACGTCGGCCCCGCACGCCTCGGCGAGAGCACGCCGTCCCGCCGAGAAGTCACTGGCGATCACGGTGCGCACGCCGGACGCCTTGAGCATGCTGATCACGCCCAGTCCGATAGGTCCGCAACCGATGACTACGGCAACCTGACCCTTCTTGACCTGGCCTCGCCGGACGGCATGCCATGCGACGGCCATCGGCTCGGTGAGCGCCGCAAGTTCGGGCCGCAAGCCGTTAGGCACCGGCATCGTGAGCGACTCCTGGACCACGACCTGCTCGGCATACGCGCCGGGTGCCGCCACCGATAGGCCGACCGGATGGGCCGCTCCCCGCGTACGCACCACCGGCATCGCGACCACCGGCGTCCCGGCCCGGATCGACTTGCGAGTCCCAGGGCCGTGATCGGCGACTTCGCCCACGAACTCGTGGCCGAGCACAACTTCCTGTTCGAGGCGCATGGCGCCGTCGTACCCGGCCGCGGCGGCCGCGTCCGCCATCTCGTCGGCGTGGTGTCGCGCGTGCAGATCGGAACCGCAGATCCCGCACCGGAGGACGTTAAGGAGTAAGTGCCCCTTCTCCAAGGCAGGCGCTGGTCGTTCGACAACCTCGAGCTTGGTCGCTGTGCAAGTCACGGCCTTCATAACGCTAAGCGTCAGACATTGTGGTTGCTATAGCAACCACAATGTCTGACGGGTTATCCAATGCCGCCGGTCTAGCGGTCGTCGCCAGCGGCTTGGGCCGAGCCGAATGTGGTGAGGTAGATCCGTGGGCGCGGTGCCGATGTTGCCATTGGTCGTCTCCCACGGATCCCCTCCCGCACCCGGCGTGCGACTTGCACCGCACCGGGCGCTCCGTGTGTCTTGCCCGTTGGTCAACCGGTGGTTGCCGGTTTCGGGGTCCATGGGGTCGCGATGTTGTATCCGCGGTAGCGGTAGCGTTTCACGGCGACGCTGGCGGCGCCGGTGAACACGACCCCGTTGTGGGCGAACCTCCACCCTTGGTCGCAGAAGCGACGGCGGAGCTGTTTCATGCTCAGCACGTGGCGTCCGGCGTACTTGTGGCGTATCCAGCGCATCAGTCGATGCCATGCGTGATGGTCGACCGCGCTGAAAGTCGCCTTGGCCACCCCGTGCCGGTGGTAGAGCGCCCACCCGCGCAGTTTCCGGTTCACGCTGGCCAGCAGCGTGTCCAGGTCCTGGTGGCGGGTTGATCTGTCCGTGGCGTCTTTCATGTTGTCCTTGATCGCCTGCACGGCTTTCTTGGACGGTTTGGTGTAGACGTAGTACTTCGCCGTTCCTCGTTTGCGCATCCGACGAATGTGGGTGCCGAGGAAGTCGAAGCCCTCGTCGATGTGCACGACGCGGGTCTTCTCCGGCGCCAGCCGCAGCCCCAGCGGGGCCAGCACGACGGCGACCTCCTCCCGCAACGCTTCGGCGTGTCGCCGCTCACCCGACACCATGACCACAAGGTCGTCGGCGTATCGGATGAGCCTGTAGTTGGCGTGGCCATCGCGTTTGCGTCGGGCCCGTCGCTTGGCCGTGCCCATCTCGCTGCGCCACTGGTGATTGAAGTGATCGTCCAGCGCCGACCGCGCAATGTTGGCCAGCAGCGGGGAGAGGACTCCTCCAACGCAATGGGCAACTTCTGCTTCGACGTGTCGCTGGGTTACCGGCGGGTGGAGCGTGGTCGGTGATGGGTGCGCTGGAAGGAGTCGTGCCGCAGGTGCCGTTGGGCCCGGTTGAGGTTGCGCCGGCAGGTTATGTATCCACTGTGGACCAGGCCGAGATCCTCGCCGATGTGCTGTCGGGCATCGAGTTGGGCGCCTGGGATGGCCGGATCGTGGAGTGGATGGCTCGGTGGGACACCAGCACGGTGTTGACTGTGGCCTCGTGGATCGCCCGGGCGCGCGGGATCGAGGAGTCGGGGCGGTGATCGGCGTGTCGCATCGATCCAGTGACATCGCGAGTAGTATGTTAATGACATGTCTGGTGGTCGTGCTCGCGGTGAGCGGTACGCCGTGCGGGTCAACGCGGCGGCTGAGCTTCTGGCTGCGGGGTCGTCGGTGGCGCAGGCGGCCCGCGAGCTGGCCGAGCGGTTCGGCTGTTCGGTGCGGCAGGCCCGCCGGTATGCCGAGCAGGCCGCCGCGGGCGGGCCGGTCAGGGTGCCGGAGCCGACCACGGTATTCACGGTCAAACTGCCGGTGCGGTTGGCCACCGCGGTGCGCGCGCACGCTCGCGAGTCCGGACGGACGATCTCGGGTGTGGTCACCCAGGCGCTCGAGGAGTTTCTGCAGCGTCGACATCGGAGGCGTCCACCCAGGTGAGCGAGCGGGTCGTGGAGACCGAGTTCGTTTTCGCCTTGGGAATCATCACCTGCCGCACCGGGCTCGGCCGGAACTCGCCGGACTTTAGCAAGCCCCGGACGTGCTCCAGGAACTCCGGCACCCCTACCCGGGCCTGCACCCGGGCCACCGTGACCTTATCGATCCCGGCGGTCCGTGCCCCTTTGTTCCCGGCCACGCGATACCACGCGTGCGCCAGAAACGCCGGGTCATAAACGAGGTTGAACAGATCACCGAACCGGCGGGAGCCATCGGCCCCCGCCCATTGGTGCAACTTGGTCTGCATCCTCTGTACCGCGACCTCGGCCGAATGCTCGTCCGGCCACACAATCGCGGCGCCGGGATTCCCCGACGCGCCTTCAGACATTGCGGTCCCTTCCTTGACTGACACACTGCCGCCGCTGGGTGGGTCGCCGGCGAGGTATCCGTGGATGCGGACCCTTTTCCGGCGACCTCCCGCCGAACGACGCATGCGATTTTCACCGCACGTCGCTCTCCAGTGCCTCATTCCTTGAAGCCTGCTGTGACGGAGGTCCGTT
>WHSS01000015.1 GCA_009379975.1 Actinophytocola sp. | reverse complement strand
TCAGCGTGCGCGGTGGGGTCGTTGTCGCGGGTGACGCGGTTGGTTCCGGTGGACACCAACTGGCCGTCGCGCACGATGATCGCGCCGAAGGGACCGCCGCCGGCGGCGACGTTCTCCTTCGCCAAGCGGACGGAGAAGGCAAGCCAGTGAGCGTCGGTGGGTTCGGGTGCGGTGTGGGTCATCGAAGTACTTTCTCGTGGGATAAGGCAAGGGCTGGTGGATGCGCGGCAGGGCCGGGGCCCTGCCGCGCATCCACCGTGGAGGTCAGGCGTTCGCGGGTTGCTCGGCGTTGACCGCTGGTTCGTCGACGAGTTCGGCGAGCCGCTGGTTGGCGATCTTGGCGATCTCCACCAGCGCCGTGGCGGTTTCTTGTGCGGGGGAGTTGCCCAAGCGGGACTCCGCCGTGGCCAGCACCGCTTCCTTGGTGCTGCCGCGGACGCAGATCACCAGCGGGAAGCCGAACTTCTCCCGATAGGCCGCGTTGATCTCACGCAACCGCTCGTCCTCATCGGACTCGAGCTTGTCGAGCCCCGCCGCGCAGCGGTCGCGCAGCGACTCGGGCCCGAGCAGCTTCTCGTCCAGCGCCGGTCCCGCCAGATCCTGATAGGACCGGATGAGCTGCAGTTGCTTGTCGACCGTCGCGTCGAACAAGGCACTGTGCAACGCGTGGCGCAGCGAGTACACCGCGTCGAACGGCCGCTTCTGGGCCGCCCGCTCGGCGATCCAAGCACCGCCCTGGAAAACGGTGGCGAACCGCTCGACGAACTCCGCGTCCGGCATCGCGTTGACCTGCTCCAGCGTCACCTTCGACGGTGGCGGCGCCAGCGCGTCGATCGGGTCCGCCTGCTTGCGGCGGAACTCGTTGAACACGAGGTTCAGGATGATCGCGGACAGCGCGGCCATCGTGATGCCGCTCGCGAAGACCATCTGCGCCCCGGCCGGCAGCAGCGCGTAGAAGTTGGGGAACGCCACCGGGATCAGCGCGAAGCCGAGGCTGGTGGCCAGGATGACCACGTTGCGGTGATCGGTGAGCTCCGCGCGGCGCAGGATCTGGATGCCGACGACGCCGACCGCCCCGAACAGAACCAGCCCAGCGCCACCGAGCACCGGATGCGGAATCGCCGCCACCACGGCGCCGGTCTTCGGGACCAGCCCGATGACGAGCATCATGACACCCGCGGCCGCGACCACGAACCGGCTACGCACCCCGGTCAGCCGCACCAGCCCGGCGTTGGCCGAGTAGCTGGTGTACGGGAACGAGTTGAGCACGCCGCCGATGGTCGTGGACAGCCCGCCGCTGCGGATGGCCCGCGCGATGCCGTCCGGGCCCACCTTCTTGCGGACGATCTCGCCGACGGCAAGGGTGTCGCCGGTCATCTCGACCGCGGTGATCAGCATGACGATGAGCATCGAGGTGATCGCGGCGAGCCCGAAGGTGGGCAGTCCGAAGTGGAACGGCGTGATGACGCCGACCCAGGACGCCTCCGCGATGCCGCCGAACTCCACCCGGCCGAGCGCCACAGCGATGCCGGTGCCCGCCATCAGGCCGAGCAGCACGGCGATGGTGGCCGCGAAGCCGCGGAAGAACCGGTACATCAGCAGGATCAGCAGCAGTGTGATCGCGGCGAGCGCGAGGTTGGGCAGGCTGCCGAACTCCGGGTCATCGGCGTTGCCGCCGCCCGCTTCGAGTGCGGCGACCGGCAGCAGCACGATCCCGATGCTGGTGATCACCGTGCCGGTCACGATCGGCGGGAAGAACCGGACCAGCTTGGCGAAGAACGGCGCGATCACGAAGGCGAAGACGCCCGAGATGATCACCGCGCCGTAGATTTCCAGTAACCCCGGCACGCCGCCGCCCTTGGACAACCCGATGGCAATCATCGGCCCGACCGCGACGAAGGTGGTGCCCTGTACCACGGGCAGGCGCACCCCGATCTTCCAGAACCCGATGGTCTGGATCAGCGTCGCGATGCCACAGGTGAACAGGTTCGCGTTGATCAGGAAGGCCAACTGCGCGCCTTCCAGGCCGAGCGCTCCCGCCACCAGCAGCGGCACGATCGCCGCGCCGGCGTAGAAGGTGAGCACGTGCTGCAAGCCGTATACCGCAAGCTTGGGTACCGGCAGCACCTCGTCGACGGGGTGCTTGGCGGATTTTCTCGGTGGGGACTCGGATGGCTGTTTCGTGGTGCGTGTGTTGCCGAACATGACCGCTCCCTGGTGTGCGAGCTCGCGTGAAGGGCGCCTTTCGGCAGCGCGATGGCCTGGCACCGCGCGGCGCGCGTCCTTAGATGATGTGGTGTGGTTGCACGGGGACCCGGGTCAGGTCCTTTCCGGTAGCCGCCCTGATGGCGGCGACGATCGCCGGGGTCGACGAGATCGTCGGGGGCTCACCGACACCGCGCAGGCCGTAGGGCGCATGCGGATCGGCGAGTTCGAGCACGTCCACCGTCATCGGTGGCATGTCGAGAATCGTGGGGATGAGGTAGTCGGTGAACGACGGGTTCCGGACCTTGCCGTCGGTTACCTGGATCTCCTCCATGACCGCGAGGCCGAGGCCCTGCGCGGAGCCGCCGTGGATCTGGCCGACGACCGCGTCCGGGTTCATCGCCTTACCGACGTCCTGGGCGCAGTCCAGCTGCACCACGCGGATCAGCCCGAGATCGACGTCGACATCGACGACCGCCCGGTGCGCCGCGAAGGCGTACTGCACGTGCGCATTGCCTTGTCCGGTCTCGGGATCGAGCGGGTGCGTCGGCCGGTGCCGCCACTTGACGGTCTCCTCGACGACGTCCTCGTGCAGCACGTCGACCAGGGCGGCCATCACACCGTCGGCGTCGGAAACCACCTTGTCGCCGTCGAGGCGGAGCGCGGCGGCCGGCCGGCCGAGCCGTTCGGCGGCGAGCTTGAGCACCCGCCCGCGCACCTTCTCGCACGCGGCCTTGACGGCACCGCCGGTGACGTAGGTCTGCCGCGATGCGGAAGTCGAGCCACCGCTGCCGATCTGGGTGTCGATCGGGTGAATGGTGACCCGCTCCACGCCGAGTTCGGTCCTGGCGATCTGCGCTTGCACCGTCACCAGGCCCTGGCCGACCTCCGCCGCGGCGGTGTGCACCATCGCGACGGATTCACCACCGATGACCTCGAGCCGGACCTTCGCGGTGGAGTAGTCGTCGAAGCCTTCGGAGAAGCAGACGTTCTTGATGCCGATGGCGATGCCGACACCGCGCCGGACACCTTCCCCGTGCGTCGTGTTCGACACGCCGCCCGGCAGCTGGCGCAGATCGTAGGAGTCCTGCTGCGGTTCGGGCGGCAGGGGCATCGCGGCGACGCGGCGCAGCAGTTCGGCCACCGGCGCCGCCGAGTCGACCACCTGGCCGGTCGGCATCGAGATGCCTTCGGCCATCGCGTTGCGGATACGGAGTTCGACCGGGTCCATGCCCAGCGCGTCGGCGAGCTTGTCCATTTGGGACTCATAACCGAACGCGGCCTGCACCGCACCGAAGCCGCGCATCGCGCCGCACGGCGGGTTATTGGTGTAGACGCCGTAACCGTCGATCGCGACGTTGTTGACCTTGTACGGGCCGACGCCGAGGGTGGCGGCGTTGGCCACCACCGCGGGCGTGCTTGACGCGTAGGCGCCGCCGTCGAGGATGATCTGCGCCTTGACGTAGACCAGCTTGCCGTCGCGGTTCGCGCCGTGCTCGTAGCGCATCTTCGCGGGGTGCCGGTGCACATGCCCGAAGAACGACTCCTCGCGGGAGTAGCTCATCTTCACCGGTTTGCCGGTGTGCAGGGCGAGCAGGCAGGCGTGCGCCTGCATCGACAGGTCCTCACGAGCGCCGAATGCTCCGCCGACGCCTGCCAGGGTCAGCCGCACCTTGGCGGCGGGCATGCCCAGCACCCGGCACAGCTGCTTCTGGTCGACGTGCAGCCACTGCGTGGCGATGTAGAGGTCGACACCGCCGTCCTCGGCGGGCACCGCAAGCCCCGATTCGGGGCCGAGGAAGGCCTGATCCTGCATGCCGACCTCGTACTCGCCGTGCACCACGACATCGGCGGTGGCCTCCGGGTTGCCCTTACGGATGGGCAGGTGCCGCACGATGTTTTTCCCGCCCCCCTGCCCTTCGGGCCCACCCCCCTTGTTGCCGTCCGGGTGCAGCCGCGGCACGTCGTCAGCCATGTCACCGAAGGCGGCTACCTCCGGATCGACCAGCGGCTCCAGCACCTCGTAGTCCACGACGATCTTCTCCACGGCGCGGCGGGCGGTCTCGGGGTGATCGGCGGCGACGATCGCGACGGCCTCGCCCTGATAGCGCACCACGTCGACGGCCAGCACCGGCTGGTCGGCGTGCTCGAGGCCATAGAGGTTCTCGCCGGGCACATCCTCGTGGGTCAGCACCGCGTAGACACCCGGCAGTTTGACGGCTTCTGTCAGGTCGACCGAGCGGATGCACGCATACGGGTGCGGGCTGCGCAGCGTGGCGCCCCACAGCATGTCGGCCAGCCACATGTCGGACGAGTAGGCGAACTCGCCGGTGACCTTGAGCGTGCCGTCGGGTCGCAGCGGGCTTTCACCGACCTTTCCCGAATGAGAGCTCTGGTCCATTCGCGTAGAGGTTGCCTTGACGAGGCCGGTGCGCGTGACCGTGTTGTCGACGTCATCCGGCCCCCGCGAGCCACCCCCTGCAGTGCGGGCGATGGGTTGGGACGTATCGGGGTGGCTCCCGCGGCCCGAATCGCGAACGGACCAACCGCGGCCCGTTATGGGCGCGTCGAGCCGCTGATCCGAGCGGGCTGGGGACGGGGTCATGGGTGTGTTCACCTCTCCTGAATCCTGCGGGCGGCGGCGCGGGCCGCGCGGGCGAGGCCGGTTTCGTCGACGGTGATGAGCTGGTCGTCCGCCACGATGGTGCGGCCACCGACCAGCAGCCGGGCTAGCGGCGGCTTCGGGCCGAGCACCAGCGCGGCGACCGGGTCGGCGATATCGGCGTGGCCGAGGCCGTCGAGCCGCCAGAGCGCGATGTCGGCGAGCTTGCCCACTTCGAGCGAGCCGAGATCCTCGTCGCGGCCGAGGCAGCGGGCGCCGCCGATGGTGCCGAGCGAGAGTGCCTGCCGGGCGGTGAGCGCGCCGGGCCCGCCACGCAGCCGGGCGGCTAGCGTCGCTTGACGGAGTTCGTCGCCGAGCGAGTTCTGCTCGTTGGAGGCCGCGCCGTCGACGCCGAGGCCGACCGGCGCGCCAGCGGCCATCAGGTCGGCCACCGGCGCGATGCCGGCGCCCAGCCGGGCGTTGGAGGTCGGGCAGTGCGCCACGCCCGTTCCGGTGTGGGCGAAGCGTTTGACGGCGGCGGCGTCGAGGTGGACGCAGTGGGCCAGCCACACGTCGTCGCCGAGCCAGCCGAGGTCGTCGATGTACTCGACCGGGCTCCGGCCGAACTTCTCCCGGGCGAACGCCTCCTCCTCGACCGTCTCGGCCAGGTGCGTGTGCAGCCGGACGCCCTTGCGGCGGGCCAGTTCGGCAGACTCCCGCATCAGCTCGCCGGAGGCGGAGAACGGTGAGCACGGCGCGACCGCGATCCGCACCATCGAGTCCGGTTCCGGGTCGTGCCATGCGTTGATGGCGTCCTCGGTGGCGGTGAGGATGGTGTCGCGGTCCTCGACGACCTCGTCGGGCGGCAGGCCCCCTGCGGAGCGGCCGAAGTCCATCGAGCCCCGGCACGGGTGGAAGCGCACGCCGAGACGGGTGGCCGCTTCGATCTCCGCGGCCAGCAGGTCGCCCGCATCGCGCGGGAAGACGTAGTGGTGATCGGTGCTGGTGGTGCAGCCGGACTTGGCGAGCCAGCCGAGCGCGGCGCCCGTGGCGGCGGAGACGATGCCCGCGTCCATGCGCGCCCACACCGGGTAGAGCTCGGTGAGCCAGCCGAACAGCGTCTCGTCCTGGGCGAGCCCGCGGGTGGCCCACTGGTAGAGGTGGTGATGGGTGTTGATCAGGCCGGGCGTCGCCAGGCAGCCGCTGCCGTCGACGCGCACCGCGTCCACGGTCAACTCGGCGGGCGCCGCGCCCGGGCCGACGGCCGCGATGCGGTTGCCCTCGATGACGACGTGGCCCTGCTCGTACTCGGTGCCCGCGGCGTTGACCGTCGCCACCGCGCAGCCCTCGATCACCGTCGCGGTCATGTGGCCGCCTCGGCCTTGCGGGATGCCGCCAGCTTCACGGCGTCCAGGATCTTTTCGTATCCGGTGCAGCGGCACAGGTTGCCCGCGAGTGCTTCGCGGATCTCGGGGTCGCTGGGCTGCTCTTCGCGCTCGAGCAGGTCATGCGTGGCGACTAGCAAACCGGGGGTGCAGAAGCCGCACTGCACCGCGCCCGCTTCCAGGAAGGCCTGCTGAACCGGGTGAAGCTTCTCCTCGCCTGCCAGCCCCTCGACGGTCACGATGTCGCGATCCTGCGCCTGCCCGGCCGCGACCAGGCACGCACAGACCGGGGTCTGGTCCAGGTAGACGGTGCAGGAGCCGCATTCGCCTTGCTCGCATGCGTTCTTCGAGCCAGGCAGGCCCATGCGTTCCCGCAACGCGTAGAGCAGGCTCTCGCCCTCCCACACGTCGTCGATCTCGTGCTTTTCACCGTTGACGGTGCACTTCACGCGCATGCCTTCAGCCCCTCCTTTTGCCTCACGCGCCGGCAGGCTGCAAACGCGCTCATCATGCTGTTCGCCTCGAGTTCGGTGCCGGTCGCGCGTTCCGGAAGTCGCTCCAGGACCAAACGAGCGTTCGCTTCGCCATGACGGACAGTGCGTGGCGGCGATAGCTCGCGGTGCCGCGCACGTCGTCGATCGGGGAGGCCGCCGCGGCGACCAGTTCGCCGAACTGCGCCACGGCGGCCGGGTCGAGCTCCGCGCGCGACTCCCAGCGGCCCGACGCGGTGAGTTCGTCGCTGAGGAACTGCTCGGCTTCGGTTGCCCGGCGCGGGGTGGGGGCCGCCGAGCCGAAACCGGTGCCTACCCGCCGGCTGGCCGGGTGCAGGGCGATCGCGAACGCGGTAACCGAGATGACCATGGCGTTGCGGGTGCCGATCTTGGAGAACTGCTGCGGGCCCGCCGCGGGCCGCAGCCAGTACGCGGCGATCAGCTCGTCTGGCTCCAGCGCGCTGCGCTTGACGCCGACGTAGAACTCGCTGATCGGGATGAACCGCGTGCCCCGCACCGAATGCGCCTCCACGACCGCGCCGGCTTCGCTGTCGGCCAGCAGCGGCGGATGTGCGTCACCCGCTGGCGATGCGGAGCCGAGGTTGCCGCCGACGGTGCCGCGGTTGCGGATCTGCGGCGAGCCGACGGTGCGTGAGGCCATCGCCAGGCCCGGCAGCTGGTCGCCGAGTTCGCTGATGAGCCTGCTGTAGGTGACGCCGGCGCCGACGCGCAGCATGCCGCCGTCGGGTGCCCAGTCGGCCAGTTCGGTGACGCGGGTCAGGTCCAGCAGGAACGGGGGACGCTTGACGTCGAAGTTGAGCTCGACCATGACGTCGGTGCCGCCCGCGATGGGCAGCGCGTCGGGGTGCTCGGCCTTCGCGGCGAGTGCTTCGGCCCAGGTGGCCGGTCGGAGGAACTCCATGGTTACGCCGTCACCCCCAAGCCAGGCCGGGTTCGGGTGAGTCGTCGCGCAGCACGTTGCCCTCGATCAGGCCGTAAGGGCGGTCGGCGGCGAAGTACACCTCGTCGTCGTTGGTCAGGCCGAAGGGGGAGAGGTCGACCAGGAAGTGGTGCTTGTTCGGCAGCGACAGGCGAACCTCGGCGATCTCCGGGCGGTTGTCCAGCACCCGGCTGCCCATGGCGTAGAGCGTCTGCTGCAACGACAGGCTGTGCGTCTGCGCGAACGCCTCGACCAGGTGCCTGCGCACCTCCGCGTAGGACTTGCCCCAGTCGCCTTCCGCCGCCACGTGCCGCCACTCCGCGTTGACGGCGGTGGCGAGGATGCGCTCGTGCGTCTCCGGCAAGGTGGTGTAGCGATCCCTCGGGTAGCCCCAGAACTCGGAGTCGGTCGAGTTGAGCACGACCAGGTCCCGCAGGCCCGAGACCACCCATGAGGTGGTGCCGTCGTAGGTCACCGTCGCCGTCCTCGTCTCCACACCGGAGCGCTGGAACGAGTGCGGCGCCGGCGTGCCGCCGACGCCGATGCGGTCCCAGAAGTATTGCTCGATGGTGATGCGGGAGCGGTGGATCGGTTCCTGGGAGTCGACGAAGTGCCGCGCCAGATGCAGCCCGAACTCCTCGATCTCGCCGATGCCGTGCTCCTTGGCGAAAGCGAACACGGTGTTCTTCTGGGTGTCGGTGGGCAGCACCTTGGCGTTGTCACCGGTCACGTGGGTGTCGGTGAGGTCGCCGGAGAGCGCGGTGGAGACGTTGAGATCGGTGATCTCGTGCGCGCCGCCGCTGCGGTTGACACGCACGACGCGGGTCTCTGCCTTGCCGTACTGGTTCGCGCCCAGTTGGATGGTCGGTGTCATCAGCCTCTCTCCGTTCGGCATGGTGATGCGCTCATTGCCCCATCACCTCTTCGTCGGTGCCGGTCGCGCATGGCTAACTCCCTCGGTAGGTCGAGTAGGCGAACGGACTGAGCAGCAGGGGTACGTGGTGGTGTTCGGCCGAGTCGGTGACCTGGAACGTCACCGCAACCTCGGGGTAGAAGGACGGCGTGCCGTCGAAGTAGCCCGCGGTGTCGAAGACCAGGCGATGCATGCCCGCGCGTGGTCCGGCCTCGGTGAACTCGCGGATGCGCCCGTCGGCGTCGGTGGCCGCCTCGGCCATGGTGACCCAGGCGCCGTTCTCGTGGCTTTCCATGCGCACCCGGATCCCGGCGGCGGGGCGGCCGGTCGCGGCGTCCAGGACGTGGGTCGACAGGCTCATGAATCCACCAGCTTCCGCAGCCGTAGCCGGGTGATCTTGCGCAGTTCTTCCCGGACCACGGCACGTTCGGTCGCCGGGTCGTTGCCCAGCCGGGTGTGCAGGTCGGCCAGCATGGTTTCGGCGGAAAGCCCGGCGGCGCAGATGAGGAACACCTGGTCGAAACGTTGCTCGTAGGCGGCGTTGCCTTCGGCCAGCGCTCGCTTGACCGCGGGTGACGCGTCCGCCGCGCCGGACTGCTCGCGACGGGACCAGTCGGCCTCGCGGCCCTCGCCGTCGGCGCGCTGCCCGATCCTCGGGTGCGCGGCCAACGCCTCGGCGATGCCGTTCTCGGTCAGCTTCGCGATGGCGTCATCGGACGCGTTCAGCAGATCATCCAAAGATTCATACGGCCTGCTTGCGGCTACCGAGTCCGCGAGGTCGGTCGCGGCGCAGCACGTGAGCAGCTCTCGCCTGGCCGCCTCGGCGCTGAGACCATTCAACCTGGTCAGCGCCCGCTCGTGCGGGTGGAGTGTGATTTCCGCCATGTGTAGAAGTACACCAACCGCGCGGCTCGGCGACCAGTGGCAGGAGGCATGAAAGACCGGTGGTGTGATGCCCCGATGTTCGTAGGATCCTCCAAATCGAGGCGCTAAGCTGCCCTCGTGCGTGAAAGTGCACGTTGGGGCACGCTTCATCACTCACGACTCACGCCGCGGCGAAGGGAGTGCGGGTAGCCATGAAGGTGCGCGATCTGGTGGAGATGGCGGATCTGCACCTGGTGCCCCTCACCGGTGACGATGGCCTCGAACGGCCGATCCGCTGGGTCTACACCACCGATCTGCTCGATCCGGGGCGCTACCTCACCGGTGGTGAGCTGGTGCTGACCGGCATGATGTGGCGCCGGGACGCCGCGGACGCGGCCACCTTCGTCGCGGCCGCATCGGCGCGGCACGTCGCCTGCGTCGCGGCGGGCGACGCGGCGTACGGCACGGTTCCTGAGGATCTGGTCGCCGCGTGCCGTGAGCACGGTGTGCCGCTGATCGAGGTGCCGATCGAGGTCTCGTTCGCGACGATCACCGAGCGCGTCCTCCATCAGCTCGACGTCGAACGCCGGGGCGATCTCGCCGAGCAACTCGGGCGCCGGCGCAGGCTGCTGGCCGCGGTAGCCGAGGGCGCCGGGCTGGACGCGCTGCTGACTTTGTGGGGCGATGACGCCGAAGTACCCTGCTGGCTGCTGACCGCGACCGGGCGCTTGCCCGGGCATGCCGCCGCCGGTCAGCAGGCGGAGGTGCCCGCACGGTGGCTCGCCGAGCGGTTCCTCGAGGCGAAGATCCTGCCCTCCGTCGTCCACTTCGGAACCGGCGGGTACACGCTCTTCAGTGTCGGGGCACCAACGGAATCCCGCGCCACCGCCTGGTTTCTCGCCTGTAAAGGCGACTATCGCGAGTGGCCGCGGGCGCTGCACGAGTCGGTCACCGAGCTGACGTCACTGATCGCGCTGGAACGGGAGCGGCTGGAGGAGAGCCGCCGGGCCGAACGGGTCGCCGTCGAGCAACTGGTCCGGTTGGTGCTCTCCGGGCGCGCGAGCCCGGCCGAGGTCGCGGGCAGGCTCGCCGAGACGGGCTTCGCCGATCGTCCGTATGTCGCGGTGTCCGCGGCGTTGAGCCCGCAACCCGACGGCCAGCTCGCGTGCGGTGTGCTGGCCGAGGTGCTCGCCGCGCTGCTGCCCGACGAGGTGTATCTGGTCACCGCGGTCGACGACGAGGCGGTCGCGCTGGTGCCGGTCGACGGTGAGATGCTGGCGGGACCGTTGCGCGCCACCGTCGAGCCCCTCGACGTCGCGCTGACCGATCGCCGCCTGCTGCTGGGGCTGAGCATGCGCACGTCGGGTTCGGGCGGGTTGCTGGCCGCGCTCAGTGAGGCCAGGCAGGCGCGGATGCTCGCCGAACTGCGCGCCGGCCGCGTAGCCGTGTTGGCGACCGACGAGATCGACTCACACGCGTTGCTGCTTGCCACCGTGCCCGACGACGTGCGGCATACGTTCCGCTCCCGGGTGCTCGGCCCGGTGCTGGAGTACGACGCACGGCACGGCTCCGAGTTCGTCAACACGCTGGAGGCATTCCTGGAGTCGTCGGGATCGTGGACGCAGTGCGCCGAGCGAATGCACCTGCACGTCAACACGCTTCGCTACCGGATCCAACGGATCGAGAAGCTGACCGGCCGGTCCCTGGCCAAGCTCGAGGACCGGGTCGACTTCTTCCTGGCGTTGCGGGCGACACCCGGGCGCTGACATCCCCGTGCTGGCCGTGCTGGCAGCAGGGGAGCCCAAGGTGGCCTTGGGCGCCATATAGGCGCCCAAGGCCACCTTGGGCTCCGCCCTGGCATGCGGCCAGTACGCCTCCGATCGCCCCGTGCGATGTGACTCGTATCTCACCGGCGGCGAACTCGTTGGTCTGCACGAATCCTGCGACCCAGGAGGGACCGTCATGCGTCGTCGGCTGATCGCGCTGTTCGCAATCTCGGCACTTGTCTCCGCAGCCCTGTTGTCCATTGCCGCCCCACCCGGCGCGGCGACACCGGTGGCCGCCGATGAGGCCACCTATGAACAGTTCAAGAGGGTGTTTCCGGATCCGCATGGCTGTGTGAAGGGCGCTCCGGGAACGAGCCCGTGGGCCAAGGGCGACGTCTGTGCCGCCCAGTTCATCCAGCATTCCGAGGCCATCGATGGGCTGAAGTTCCTCGAGGATCGGTTCCCCCGTTACCTCAAACTGCTCAACCTCAACACGCAGTTCGACCGGCAGTTCGCCGAAGAGATGCAGAGTGCCGGGCTGCCCAAGGCGGATCTGTCCCGCATGCGCAGCGATCTGCACGTGGTGAAGGTGACCGACTCGGAGTCGGCCGTCCCGGAGGCCGATCGCAAGCATTTCGCCTACGTGCTGTCCATCCATGGCATCGAGAGAGCGGGCATGGAAGGCGGCATCCGGGCGGCCGAGGACCTGGTGACCTGGGCGGCTTGCGAGAACGACGCCGATTCCGCGCCGGCCTGCGCGGACGAAGGCCCGTTCCCGAAGCCGATCCTCGAGCCGTCCAACTCCGGCCCGACCGCGACCGAGACGCTGTCCAACGCCGTCATCTACCTGGTGCTGGCGAACCCGGACGGCTGGCGGCGCGGTGACCTGACCGACGGCGGCGCGTCCTACCAGCGCTACAACGGCAACGGCATGGACCTCAACCGCGACTGGCCGACGGTCGGCTACACCGAGGCCCAGTACACGCCGGGCAGTGAGCCGGAGACCCGCGGCTTCGCGGAGTACCTGCAGTCGGTGCGCGAACGGACCTCCGAAGACGCCTTCACCGGAGCGATCGACCTGCACGGGATGCTCGATGCGCCTTCGTTCTCCTTCACCCTGCTCGGCGCGGGCCAGCGCGACTACCGCATGAACGACCGCACGGTCGACACGGCGATCGGCACGTTCCGGGACTCCGAGGCGCGGCTGTCCTGGTCGAACCTCATTGCCACCGCGGAAGAGGGCTGTCCCGGTGGAGCGAACCTGCCCATGTGCTCCGACCAGTGGGGCACGGTGTGGGACACGATCAACTATCAGATCACCGGCGGCTTCGCGGATTGGATGGAATCTCCGCTCGGGCTCGACGCGCTCGGGATCGACAACGAGATGGCCTTGTCGCACCTCGCGCCGAACACCGTGTTCGACCCGGAGATCGAGCAACTCCACATCGACGGGAACAAGGGGCTGATCTTCTCGCAGATCGCGTCTCTGCTCGTCGAGGAACCCGTCGAGTTCGTTCCGGACGGCGACGTCGGCTACATCTTCGACCCGCGCCGGGTCACGCACAAAGGTGGCGGTGAGCCGCCGGGAAGCCCCGAGGGGATGCCCACGCAGGACGACATCGAGCACGTCTCCCTCTCCGGGATCGACGAGTTCACCTTCGACGTGAAAGGGGTGCCGGACGGGTTCTTCAACGGTGGGCTGACCGTCGAGGCGACCTTCGGCAACGCCGGGTCGATCTCGCCCAACTCCGCGGCGGAGCTGGTGCTCGACTACTGCGGGCCGCCGGATCACCCCGGTGACGAAGAGGGTTGCCGAGAGGTCGCGCGCTACTTCAACCAAAGCCCGCTGTATCTGCAGGCGGGGGCCAGGATCGACTTGAACTCACCCTCCGCCGGCGAGTACCGGATCCGGGCGAATCCCGCTCGGGCGCTCCCCACCGGCTACCAGGTATCGTTCAGCTCCGCGAAGGCATACGACCAGCCGGAGCAGCGGCCCTACGACGTGTCCCGAATGGACTTCTTCAGTGACCTCAACGACTACGTGCCTGAGGGCAGCGAGCTGACGCCGGTCCCGGTGCGGGACGTGTTGAAGGGCAAGGGGAAGCGGCTGGACTCCTTCGACACCGTGGTCATCGCGGGCGACCTGATGCCCGGCTACGCCGGCGACGGCGAGGACAGTGCGTTCACCACCAAGCAGTTCGACCAGTACGCCGCCGCGCTCGCCCGGTTCGCCACGGAGGGCGGGAACCTGGTGCTCACCGACTCGGCGGTCGCGGGGCTGCCCGCGCTGGGAACCGGGATCGAACCGGAGTCCGTCACGAAGGGATTCTTCTACGCCGGCTGGATGGACTTCCACGACGGCAAGGAGGGTGAAGGTCCCACCTATGACCGGCATGGCCTGGCAGCAGGCGTGGACATGGAAGGCACCGCGGAGGGATCGGGGTCCGTGGACGGGCACGATTTCGCCAACCGGCACCAGACCTACGAGCCGGTGCCGATCGGCTACTACGTCAGCCCGTCAGGTTCCGGCAACGCCGACTGTGGCTCGGACCGGTGCGACTCGCCGAACTGGATCATCGCTCAGGACGACTGGGAGCAGGCCGGTGGCACTACGGCGGCCAGGACGCTCGTGCGGACCGCCAACGGGCCCGGCCCGTCGGAGTTCGGCGTGTCACTGGGCGAGCTGCCGCTCGGGGAGGGGCAGATCCGGGTCGCGGGCGCGATGTTGCCGCAGCCGACGGAGGAGAACTTCCACCCGTACGGCTTGCGCTCCTACGCCCTGACCTACACCGGCTACCAGGTGTTCGAGAACCTGCTCGCCCTGCCATCTTGACGGGAGCTCTCGATGCGCGCGGGCTGTTGAAGCTAGGATGTAGAACGTGTTATATTTTCTAGCTTCAGGAGTAGCCCGTGAAAGAACGGCCCAAGCAACTTGACTCACCGGTCGTGCCCAAGATCATCAAGGCTATGGCGCGCGTCCATGTGTGGCTCTTCCGCAAGACGAAGGGACGCATCGGCAGTAAGTGGCGGGTAGGCAGCGCCTTCCCGCGCGGGGTGCCGACCTGCTTGCTCACCACGAAAGGGCGAGTTTCCGGGCAGCCGAGGACGGCGCCGTTGCTCTACCTGGCCGACGCGGACCAGGTCGTGCTGGTCGCATCGCAGGGCGGCCTGCCGCGGGACCCGCAGTGGTACCGCAACTTGGTCGAGCACCCCGACGTCGTCGTCCAGATCGGCGGCGATGTGCGTGAGATGCGCGCTCGCACGGCGCGGGACGACGAACGCGCGAAGCTGTGGCCTCGTCTGGTCGGTCTCTACCGCGACTTCGACACCTACCAGTCGTGGACCGACCGGGTTATCCCCGTCGTCATCTGCGAGCCGCGCCAAGCATAGCGCGGTAGCTGGTACCTAAGAATTGGTCTCAATCTGGATCTGGTCCGGGTCCTGTTCGGCGCGGACAGTTGTGTATGTCACACCGAATAGCCCCCTCAAGCGAGGCCCGTCATGTCGCACCAGGTCATCCAGCTGAACAACCGGGAACGCGCCACGTTACGCGCCGTTGGACTCGGCCGCGCGGAGATGACCTGTAGCTGCGAGCCGGACCTCTTCGTCGACGGCCTCGCTTGCTGTGACCAGTTCACCGCTCGAAGGCTGGCACGCCTGACTCTCATCAGGCCCTTGCGTGCCGGCGCGCTCGGCGAACGCGTCCCCGCGCTGCTCACCGACCAGGCTCGATCCGTGCTCGGGCTGCCGGTTGACGACGGGATGGAGACCGCGGCCTGATCGTGGCGCGGCTAACCCGTCGTGGCGCGGTATTTCCGCCAGGAGCCGATGTCGGAGATGTCGGCGAGCGTCGCTTGGCACTTGAACTCTCGTCGCAGGACCACCGCGAACGACGGCGTGCCGTCTTCGAGTTCGATGACGCCCAGTTCGACTTCCGGTGGTTCGGCGGGCAGGAGCGAATCCCGCAGCGTCTCCATCGGCAGCTCGTACAGCTCACCGGCCACCGCAACCCCATCGGAGTCGACCGGGTCGAGCACTGGATAGCGGTCGTCGACCGAGTAGAACCGGTACTTCGGGGCGGTGTTCGTCTCCTTGACAAGGGGCGCGCCCAGCAGTTGGTGGTGAATGTCGCCGCCGCGCATGCCGCCGCCGTTGAGGAACATGTAAACCATCGGGGTCTCCTGTAGGTAATGGGGAATGCTCAGGCGCCGAGAATCAAGGTGCTCACGGCTTCGGCGGCGGCGCTGTCCACGCCGGCAGAGTCGAGCACGGCGTGCAATCCCGCGGCGTCGGCCAGCGGCCGTTTGGACGCCACCACCTCGGCGGCCTCAGCGGAGACACCCGTGGCCGAGGCCAGCACCGCTGCCGCATGGCCCGCCGGAAGCCGGTCGAAGAACGCCAGCCCGGCGCGCTCCCTGCCCGCCGCGGTGAGCTCGCCGTAGACGCGCAGCCGCCCGAAGCCGCCATCGGGATAGGCATCAACCCGCACATGCTTCACCGGCGTGTCCGCCACCACCGGGAACCTGTGCCGGGTATCGGGCTGCAGCCGGGTACGGCCGATGAGCTCGACCCAGTCCTCCAGCCGATCCGGATCGGTGCCCCCGGTGAGGCGGAACCAGCCGGGCGCATTGCCCTTGAAGTGCGTGGTGTCGATCTCGACCTGGCTGATGACGCCCTCTTCGGCCAGTCGCACGCCGACCCACTCGTTGCCATCGCCGCGGCGCCGGGCGGTTTCCCAGCCTTCGCCCATTACCCGGGCGTTGCCGGGCAGCAGCAGGTTGGCCGGGGTGCCGAAGAAGCCGTTGGAGCAGTCGGTGACGGCACCGCCGTTCTCCATGGCCGCCAGGTCCAGCGGCACCCCGGTGAACCAGCGCGGGTCCGCGACGACATCGCCGTGCACCCGGAGCCGGGCAACGCCGCCGTCGGGGAAGATGTTGAGCCGCACATGGGTGAAGCGTTGTTCGCTGTTGACCGGGAACAGGTTGGCGGTGTCGCCTTGCAGCGCGGAGCGGCCGACGATCTCGACCCACGCGACGCCCTCGCCGCGCAGTTCCTCGGGGGAGGGATAGCCGGGCACCGACGCGGCTTCCACCGAGCAGTGCTCCGGGTAGTTGCCCTTGAAGAACGCGGTGTCCACATCGACGCCGCGGATGACCCCGGGAGCACCCAGCCGGATCACCGCCCAGTCGTGCCCGGGCTCGCGGCGGCGCCGGGTTTCCCAGCCGTCGTAGATCTGGCCCTTGTGCCCGAAAGTGTGCGGGTGATACACCGCAGGCTCCGGGTTGAGCAGGTTCTCCTTCTCGGCGAAGAACTCGTCATTGGCATCGACGACCGCGCCGCCCAGCATCCTGCCTGCGATGTCGGGTAGCTCGGTGAAGCGTGGACTGGTCAACTGGTTCCTCCTGACGGCAGGCACCGCTCGAGTTCCTTCGCGATGCGTTCGGTGGCGAGGCGTTCCAACAGCGGGCCCGCCTCGGCGATGCAGCGCTCGGCGTCGGGCTCGATGTCGGTGAGCGCGAACGCCCCCGAGAACCCGGCCTCGGTGAGTGTGGCGGCGCTGAGTACACATCGGCCCGCGACGGCGAGTACCGGCACGCCGGCAGCCCGCGCGGCGTCCGCCACCCCGGCGGGCGCCTTACCTCGCAGCGTCTGCTCGTCGAGCGAGCCTTCGCCGGTGATCACGACGGCGGCCTTCGGGAGCTGCGCCGGGAAGCCGACCAGTTCGAGCAGGTAGTCGATACCCGGCCGCAACGCCGCGCCGAGCACCGCCATCGCGGCGAAGCCGACACCGCCCGCCGCCCCCGCGCCCGGCCGTTCGGCGACGCCGGTGGCTCCGAGCACCTCGGCCAGCCTGGCCAGCGCGCTGTCGAGGAGTTCGACCTGCTCGCGGTCGGCGCCCTTCTGTGGCCCGTAGACCGCGGCCGCGCCGTGCTCGCCGAGCAGCGGGTTGTCGACATCGCTGGCCACCACGATCTCGGCGTCGGCGACTCCCGGGTGGAGGCCGGTGATGTCGACCTGGGCGAGCTCGCGCAGTGCGCCGCCACCGGGGCGGAGTTCGGTGCCCGAAGCGTCGAGCAAGCGGACGCCCAACGCTTGCAGCATGCCCGCGCCGCCGTCGGTGCACGCGCTGCCGCCGAGCCCGAGCACGATGCTCCGGCAGCCGGTGTCCAGCGCCGCCCGGAGCACTTCGCCGGTGCCGAAGGACGACGCACGCAGCGATTCGAGCTTGCCGCCCGGTAGCAGGCCCAGCCCGGAGACGTCGGCCAGTTCGACGACCGCGGTGCCATCGCGCTCGGCGTAGGCGGTGTCGACCGGCTCACCGGTGGGGCCACTGGCCCGCACCGGCACCCTGCGGTAGCCCGCGGCGATCGCGGCGTCGAGCGTGCCGTCACCACCATCGGCAACCGGCACCTGCCGGATGTCCAGACCCGGCGATGCCCGCAGCAGCCCGGTGGCGACGCGCTCGGCGACCTGCGGCGCGGACAGCGAGCCCTTGAACTTGTCGGGCGCGAGCAGGACGTGCGCGCTCATGACTGTCGCGCTGCGACAGCCGTCGGAGCGTGATCGGGACTGGTGGCAAGCTCTTCGAACTCGTTGATGTTGTTGATCTCGACTCCCATGGCGATGTTGGTGACGCGCTCCAGAATCACCTCCACCATAACGGGCACCTGATACTCGGCCATGAGCTTGCGAGCCTCGTCGAACGCGGGCAGCAGCTCCTCGGGCTCCCGCACCCGGATCGCCTTGCAGCCAAGGCCTTCGGCGATCTTGAGGTGGTCGACGCCGTAGGAGCCGAGCTCGGGGGTGTTGATGTTGTCGAACGAGAGCTGCACGCAGTAGTCCATGTCGAAACCGCGCTGAGCCTGCCGGATCAGGCCGAGGTAGGAGTTGTTCACCACCACGTGCACGTACGGCAGGTGGAACTGGGCGCCCACCGCGAGCTCCTCGATCATGAACTGGAAGTCGTAGTCGCCGGAGAGCGCGACGACGGTGGCGTCCGGGTCGGCGACGCACACCCCGAGCGCGGCGGGTGCCGTCCAGCCCAGGGGCCCGGCCTGGCCGCAGTTGATCCAGTGCCGGGGGCGGTAGACGTGCAGGAACTGTGCCCCCGCGATCTGCGACAGCCCGATCGCGGAGACGTAGCGGGTGTCGGGGCCGAACGCGCGGTTCATCTCCTCGTAGACCCGCTGCGGCTTGACCGGGACCGCGTCGAAGTGGGTACGCCGCAGCAGCGTGCGCTTGCGCTCCTGGCAGGCGGCGACCCACTCGGAGCGGTCGGGCAGCCTGCCGTCGCGGCGCCACTCCCGAGCCACCTCGATGAACAGCCGCAGTGCGGCGCCCGCGTCGGAGGCGATGCCGTAGTCCGGCGCGAAGACGCGGCCGATCTGGGTCGGCTCGATGTCGACGTGCACGAAGGTGCGGCCTTCGCGGTAGGTGTCCAGGCCGCCGGTGTGCCGGTTCGCCCACCGGTTGCCGACGCCGAGCACGAAGTCGGACTCGAGCAGCGTGGCGTTGCCGTAGCGGTGCGCGGTCTGCAGCCCGGCCATGCCCGCCATCAGCGGGTGATCGTCGGGGATGGTGCCCCAGCCCATCAGGGTCGGGATGACCGGCACGTTGACCAACTCGGCGAACTCGACGAGCTCATCGGCGGCGTCGGCGTTGATGATCCCGCCACCCGCGACCAGCAACGGCCGTTCGGATGCCACCAGCATCGCGAGCGCCTTCTCGATCTGGCCGCGGCTGGCTTCGGGCCGATACACCGGCAGCGGCTCGTAGGTGTCCGGGTCGAAGTCGATCTCCGCCTGCTGCACGTCGACCGGCAGGTCGATGAGCACCGGGCCGGGGCGGCCGGAGCGCATCTCGTGGAAGGCCTGCTGGAACGCGCCTGGCACCTGCGCCGGCTCGAGCACGGTGACGGCGAGCTTGGCCAGCGGCTTGGCGATGGAGGTGATATCGACCGCCTGGAAGTCTTCCTTGTGCAGCCGCGCGACCGGGGCCTGGCCGGTGATGCACAGGATCGGGATGGAGTCGGCCGACGCCGAGTACAGCCCGGTGATCATGTCCGTGCCCGCGGGCCCCGATGTGCCGATGCACACGCCGATGTTGCCCGCCTTCGCGCGGGTGAAGCCCTCCGCCATATGCGAGGCGCCCTCGACGTGCCGGGCGAGCACGTGCTCGATCCCGCCGCTGTCGCGCATCGCGGCGTAGAACGGGTTGATCGCGGCTCCTGGCACGCCGAACGCGTTCTCGACGCCTTCGCGTTTGAGGATCTCCACCGCGGCGCGCGCGGCCGTCATTCTGGGCATGGGGTACTCCTTGGGGCTGGGCGAAGGGTGGGGTCAGCTAGCGGTGTTGCGGTTGGACCAGCCGCCAACCGGTCGACGGGGCCGCCCGAAGGGTGGTCGCGGCGATCGGTTCACAGCAGGTTCAGGAGGTCTCTAGCGTTCGGCGACCGAGGTGAGTGGTGGCGGCTGGACCAGAGCTCCAGGCATATCAGCGGCCGGAGAGCTCGCTGACGAGCTTGAGTAGGCTGGAGTGATCGAGTGCGCCGTCGCCCCGGTTGACCAGGGCGGCGACCAGTTGCGATACCACCGCGCCCAGCGGGATGGCGACGCCTGCTTCGCGGGCGGCGGACTGCACGATGCCGAGGTCCTTGTGGTGCAGTTCGAGCCGGAACCCGGGCGTGAAGTCGCGCTTGAGCATGCCCGCGGCCTTGCGATCGAGGATCGCGTTGCCGGCGAGTCCGCCGGCGAGCACCTTGACCGCGGCATCGGTGTCGACGCCGTGCGCTTCCAGGAAGACGATGGCCTCGGCGACCAGTTCGATGGTGCCAGCCACGATGAGCTGGTTGGCGGCCTTCACGGTCTGGCCCGCGCCCGCGGGACCGACGTGCACGATCGTGGTACCGACCCGCTCGAGGATCGGCTTGGCGGCGGCGAACCCGTCCGGCGTGCCGCCGACCATGATCGACAGCGTGCCGCCGACCGCGCCTGCCTGGCCGCCGCTGACCGGTGCGTCGAGCACCCGTACGCCCGCGGCCGTCGCCGCGTCGGCGATCGTGCGGGTGGCGTCCGGCCGGATCGTGCTGCAGTCGATGAACAGCAGGTCGTCCTTGGCGTTGGCCAGGATGCCGTCGTCGCCGAGCGCGACCTCGGAGACGTCGGGGGAGTCCGGCAGCATCGTGATCACGACGTCGGACTCGCGGACCGCCTCCGCGACCGAACCCGCGGCGCGGCCGCCCTGCTTGACCAGCTCGTCGACGGCGGGCCTGCTGCGGTTGTAGCCGATCACGTCGTAACCGGCCTTGGCCAGGTTGGCGGCCATCGGCGCGCCCATGATGCCGAGTCCGATGAATCCGACGGTTGTCATCGCGAAGTCCTTTCTTTGCCTCACGCGCCGGCGGGCTGGTGAGGCGCTCAGTGGGGTGTTGCTCGACCGACGGTGCCGGTCGCGCGTTCTGCGGAGCGGTTGATCCAGCCGAAACTATCGGCGCTGGCGCCCGAGGACACTGGACGCGAAGCGTCTCCATGAGGGGTGGTGGTCGGGCGACGGGAGGGGTTGTATTCGAGCCCGATCCAGCCGTCGTAGCCGACGTGGCGGAGCTGGGTGAGGTAGCCATCGAGGTCGAGTTCCCCGGTGCCGGGCTCATGGCGGCCGGGCGCGTCGGCGATTTGCACGTGGCCGATGCGACCGGCGTGATCGTTGATGGCGCGGGCGACGTCATCGCCGTTGACGGCCAGGTGGTAGAGGTCGGCGAGCAGTGCGAAGTTGCTCGCGCCGCGCTCGGCCGCGCGGTCGATCACGGCGACGGCGTCCGCCGCGGTGAGCAGCGGGTAGCGCGGGGCGCCGCTGACCGGCTCGATCAGCACGGTCCCGCCGATCGCCTCGACCGCCTTGGCGGCGTGGTGCAGGTTCTCCGTGGCCAGCTCGTCCTGGGCGGCCGGGTCCGCGCCTTCGATGCGGTTGCCGTAGAGCGCGTTGAACGCGCGGCATCCGGTGCGCTCACCGATCGCGGCGACGACCTCGGCGTTGTCGCGGAACTCCTGCTCGCGCCCCAGCCAGGACACCAGGCCGCGGTCGCCCGCCGGCATGTCGCCCGCGACGAAGTTCAGGCCGACCAGCGACACCCCGGCGTCGGCGATCGCGGCGACGAACGCGTCCACGTCCTTGTCGGCGGGCACGGCCTCGGCGAAGGGCCACCAGAACTCGACGGCGTCGAAGCCCGCTGCCTTCGCCGCCGCGGGCCGCTCCAGCAGCGGGAGCTCGCCGAACAGGATCGAGCAGTTCACCTCGAAGCGGTTCATAGTTCACCAAATTTCGTAATGCGGAAGTTTGCTTCTGTTTTGTGGAAACAACGATAGGTCGAGGGTGTGACTCTCGTCAAGTGGGCATAGCGCGAGCTGCGAGCCGCCACCGTGCTGGCCCGCGCGCTGAAAGACGCCTTCAGTCCACTGGGCAGCGTGAAAGACGCTTTCAGTCCGTTCAACGGACTGAAAGCGTCTTTCAGCGCGGTTGGGTCGCGCCGCCGCGCGTCAGGTGAGGAAGTCGTCCTCGGCCAACCGCTTCGACAGCCGGGCGGCGACATCGACGACGATCGGCGCGATGCGCTCGGCCGCGTCCAGGGTGAGGCGCCCCTCCGGGCCGGAAACCGACACCGCGGCAGGCACCGGGCCACCGGTCACCGGGACGGCGATGCAGCGCACGCCGACCTCCTGCTCGCTCTCGTCGACCGCGAATCCCTGTCCGGCGATCTCGGACAGGTGCGCGATGAACTCGTCGGGGTCGGTGTGGGTGTGGGGTGTGTAGGCCGCCATGCCGGTGCGCTTGAGCAGGGCTCGCACGTCGTCGGCGGGCAGTTGCGAGAGCATCGCCTTGCCCACCCCGGTGCCATGGGGGAGCAGCCTGCGGCCGACCTCGGTGAACATGCGCATCGAGTGCTTGGACGGCACCTGTGCGACGTAGACGACCTCGTCGCGTTCGAGGACGGCGAGGTTGGCCGTCTCGCCGATGACGTCGACGAGTTCGGTGAGAAACGGGCGGGTCCAGGTGCCGAACTGCCTGCTGGCGTTCTCGCCGAGCCGGATCAGGCGCGAACCGAGGGCGTAGCGGCGGTTGGCGTTCTGGCGGACATAGCCCAGGTCGACCAGGGTGCGGATCAGCCGGTGAATGGTGGGCATCGGCAGGCCGGTGGTGGCCGCCAACTCGGACAGGCTCGCTTCGCCCGCGGTGTCGGCCAGCCCTTCGAGCAACTCGAAGGCTCGCTGTAGCGACTGCACTCCGCCAGTGCCTTCGCGTCCCGAATTACGCGGCGCCACGGCCTCTCCTCTCGCTCGCTGTGTCCCTTATGCATAAGTCGGGCTATTCACAAAAGCATGCACGTTGCCATCCGGCATGCCATCCCAGATCGCTCGGGCGGGCCTCCGGCCCACCATCGCTGGATCGGGTTGTGAATAGCCCTCCTGTGTCCTCGTGCTGTGCGTCACCATACGGCACCCTCGGCGTTGTTATTCCACAATGCAGAAACTATAGTCCGTTCTGTAGGGTAACCAAGCACAAGTGGCAGGGGTGTTTCGCATGTCAGATGTTCGTGTTCTCGGCGGCGAGGTTGAGCGCGGGGAGGAGATCCTCACGCCCGACGCGCTGGCCTTCGTCGGTGGCCTGCACCAGGCGTTCGCCACGCGCCGTGACGAGCTGCTGCGGGCGCGCACAACGCGTCGCGAAGAGGCGTCACGCACCGGCAAACTGGATTTCCTGCCCGAGACCCAGCACGTGCGGGACGGTGATTGGCGGGTCGCAGAGGCGCCCGCCGCGCTGCGCGACCGGCGGGTGGAAATCACCGGGCCCACCGAGCGCAAGATGACGATCAATGCGCTGAACTCCGGCGCCAAGGTGTGGCTGGCCGACCTGGAGGACGCCAACACGCCGCACTGGGCGAATGTGGTCTCCGGCCAGGTCAACCTCGCCGACTCCGCGCGGAAGAACATCTCGCTCACGACGGCGGAGAAGTCCTACGAGCTGCGTACTGATGTCGAACACCCGACCGTCGTCGTCCGCCCGCGCGGCTGGCACCTGCCCGAGCATGGCCTCGAGATCGACGGCGCGCCCGCCGTCGGCGCGCTGGTCGACTTCGGCCTCCACTTCTTCCACAACGCGGCCTACCTGGCCGAGCGCGGCGCCGGGCCGTTCTACTACCTGCCCAAAATGGAAAGCCACCTCGAAGCGCGGCTGTGGAACGACGTGTTCACGCACGCCGAGCGGGAGCTGGGCATCCCGCACGGCACCGTGCGCGCCACCGTGCTGATCGAAACGATCCCGGCCGCGTTCGAGATGGAGGAGATCCTCTATGAGCTGCGCGAGCACGCCTCCGGGCTCAACGCGGGCCGCTGGGACTACCTGTTCAGCGTGATCAAGTACTTCCGCGACGCGGGCTCGAAGTTCACGCTGCCCGACCGCAACGCGGTGACGATGACCGCGCCGTTCATGCGGGCCTACACCGAGTTGCTGGTGCGCACCTGTCACAAGCGCGGTGCGTTCGCCATCGGCGGCATGGCCGCGTTCATCCCGAACCGCCGCGACCCCGAGGTCACCGAGCAGGCGCTGGCCAAGGTGCGCGACGACAAGACGCGCGAAGCAGGCGACGGATTCGACGGCTCCTGGGTGGCACACCCCGGCCTGGTGCCGGTGTGCCGGGAGATTTTCGACGGCGTGCTCGGCGACAAGCCGAACCAGCTCGACCGGACGCGCGACGAGGTTTCGGTGACCGCTGAGCAGTTGCTCGACGTGGCTTCGACCCCGGGCGCGGCCACCGAGGCCGGCCTCCGCGCGGCGGTAGACGTCGGCGTGCGTTACATCGCGTCCTGGCTCGGCGGCAACGGCGCGGCGGCGATCCACAATCTCATGGAGGACGCCGCGACGGCCGAGATCTCGCGCTCGCAGATCTGGCAGTGGGTGAACAACGGCGTCGAACTCGACGGCGGCACGAAGGTCACCGCGGAACTGGTGCGTGAGGTGCTGGCCGAGGTCCGCAAGGAGCTGTCCGAGGTTATCGGTGCCGACCTGCTCGATCCCGCGGCTGAGCTGTTCGAGCAGGTCGCGCTGGCAGAGGAGTTCCCCGACTTCTTGACGCTGCCCGCGTACGAGCGCATCAACTAAGCACCGGCCGCCCGCGCTCGTGCGTGAAAGTTAGTGCCCCGACACGCTTCATCACTCACGAGCGAAGGGCGCTGCCAGGTCAGAGCAGTGCGGGCAGCATCTCGCTGAGCGGTTCGCGCAGCACCGCCGCGGCCAGGTCGTCGTACGGGGTCGCCGATGCGTTGCACACCAGCACGTCGGCGCCGGCGTCCGCCGCCTGACCGACCAGCCCGGCGGCGGGATGCACCGTCAGCGAGCTGCCCGCGACCAGCATGAGGTCGCAGGAGCGGGCGGCGTCGCGGCCGCGTTGCAGCACGTCGGCGTTCAGCGCCTGCCCGAAGGAGATGGTCGCCGACTTCAGGATGCCGCCGCAGTCGAGACACGCGGGGTCGGCTTCACCCGCCTCGACCCGGTCCAGCGTCTCGCGCATCTCCCGGCGGTCGGCGCAGCTCAGGCACACCGTCTCGAACATCGTGCCGTGCAGTTCGATGACCAGTCCGGGGTCGGAGCCCGCGCGCTGGTGGAGGCGGTCGATGTTCTGCGTGATGATCGCGGCGAGCCTGCCGTCGCGTTCCAGCTCGACCAGGGCGTGGTGCGCCGGGTTCGGCTCGGCGGACCATGCGGCGTGCCGGGAGCGCAACTGCCAGCTCTGTACCCGCACTTCTGGATCACTGACGTAGGACTGCAACGTGAACATGCGCTGCGCCGCGGGGTTGTTCGTCCAGACGCCGTTGGGGCCGCGGAAATCCGGTATCCCCGACTCGGTCGAGATGCCGGCACCGGTCATGGCCACGATCCTGGTGGCGCCGGCGACCAGGTCCCGCGCCCGCGTCAGCTCCGCCGTGGTGTGCATGGCCTTCATCATGCCGCGCACCTTCGCCGCCGTCACCCGCCCGCGGTCGTGCGTGAAACATCGTGCTCCCGCACGCATAATCACTCACGACCGGAGGGCGTGGCTTACCGTGCGCGGAGGTCCGGACGGTGCTCGAGCTCCGCGGCGACCCTGGCCAGGCGCTCCCGCCACCATGCCGCCCGTGCCGGGTCGGTCAGCTCGAACTCGGCGAGCCGATCGGGGTCGGGCCGGGTGGGCGAGGTCAACACCCGAAGCCGCCCCTGCTCAGGGCGTAGCGAGTGCTGCTCGGCCACTACGTCCCCGGTGAGCAGCGGGATCGTGCCCAGGCCGCAGGCGAAGTCCAATGTGGGCAGGGCGCCTGCGAGGGCGAGTTGCGCGCCGAGACCGACGCTGGTTTCGAGCGCGGAGGACACCACGCAGGGCAAGCCGGCGGCTTCCGCGATGCGTAGCGCCCGGCACACCCCGCCCAGCGGTGTGCATTTGATCACCGCGATGTCCGCGGCGCCGGCGACGGCCACGCGCAACGGATCCTCTGCGCGTCGAATCGACTCGTCGGCCGCGATGAGCACATCGAGACGGCGGCGGACCGCGGCTAGTTCATCGATGGTGGCGCAGGGTTGCTCGACGTACTCGAGGCCACCGGCCTCGGCGTCGAGCTGCCGGGTGTGCTTGACGGCGGTGTCGACGTCCCAGGCGCCGTTGGCGTCGACCCGGATCTTCCCGCCGGGGCCGAGTGCGGACCGGACCGCCTCGACCCGGGCGAGGTCCTCCCGCAGCGAGTTCGGATGATCGGCGACCTTGATCTTCGCGGTGACGCACCCGGAGTTCGCGGCGATGTCGTACGCCCGCTCGGGTCCGACGGCGGGAACCGTGCAGTTGACCGGGATCACCTCGCGGACCGGTTCGGGCCACCCGAGCGTGCACTGCTCTACGGCGGTGGCGAGCCACGAGGCCGCGATGCGGTCGTCGTACTCTTCGAACGGGCAGAATTCGCCCCACCCCGCGGGGCCTTCCAGCAGCATGCCCTCCCTGACGGTGATGTCACGAAATCGCGTCACCATCGGGATCGTGAAGATCCGGGCATTGTCGAAGTCGATCTCGCTCAACACACTGTCCTTGTTCGTAAGTCGGGCTATTCACAAAGCATGCAGGTCGCCATCTGCCATGCTCTCCCCCGATCGTTCAGGCGGGCCTCCGGCCCACCATCGCTGGATCGGGTTGTGAACAGCCCTCCAAGGGCACGGTGTCCTCGTGGTGGCCGCCGGGTTCGGTCAGGCTTCACTATCGCACTCGTACCGGCGTTCATCGGCGATCCGCCAGCGTGGGGCGCGTGTCGGCGACGGGCAGCCGGAACTCGAGGTAGTCCTCGGTATCGACGCTGCTCGCCCGCGGCCACAATCGAGCGAGGGCGCGGCGGGCCGTTTCGTTGTCGTGCAGCACGGCCGCGTCGAACGCGCTGATGCCGCGGGCCGCCGCGAGGTCGGCGAGATGGCTGACCAGCGAGCTGCCGATGCCGTTGTGTTGCCAGGCATCGGCGACCATGACGGCCAGCTCCGCGCGATCCGTCCCGGCCAGGCGGGCGTACTGCGCCAATCCGACGACCTGGCCCCAAGCCAGCGTGATCACGGCCTCGTGCTGATCGTGGTCGAGCGTGCCGAGCTGACGTAGCAGTGCCCGCGGAATCGACGGTGTGCCGGCGAAGAACCGCCTCTGTAGTGACCGGGCGGACAGCGCGGTGGACATCGCTTCCACGAGCGGCACGTCCGACGGCAGCAACACCCGCTGGACGAGACCACGGTGACGGCTTCGGCGGCGTGTCGGCTGGATCCGCGTCGGCATACCGGTACGAACGATCGTGCTATTTTGTGGCGCTGGCTCGATGAAGGTCGTCATGGGGCTACTTCCTGGGGTGGTGGAGGTTTGATCAGCGCGCCGCGGTCAGCAGCGCTTCGAAAGCTCGCCGGGCACGATCCTCGGCGCCAGGGTCCTTCAGTAGTCGGTAGGTATGGGTATAGGCGAGCAGCACGCCGAGCACGTCCTGGGCGAACTGGTAGGGATCGGCTTCCTGCCGGAAGTGCCCCTCGGAGATACCGGTCCGGAAGATCTGAACGACGGTATCGGTGAGATCCCGCTCGTCGCTGACCAAGAACTCTCTCACCGGGCCTGGCTGATCGTCGAGCTCGGCCGCCGCCGCCGTGAACAGGCATCCGCCGGAAAGAATGTCGCCACGGAACCAGCCGAGCCATCCTTCGAACAGCTCACGAACCCGTGGCTCGCCCCGCGGGGTGGCCAGGGCCGGTCGGATCACCACGTCGACGAACCGGTTCCTGGCGTGGCGCAGCACCTCGATCTGGAGCGATTCCTTGGACTGGAAATGCGCGAACAAGCCGCTCTTGGACAGCTCGGTTTTCGCGGCGAGCGTGCCGATGGTCAGCCCGTGCAGTCCCACCGCGCTGGCGATCTCGGAAGCTTCGTCGAGGATCGCGAGCTTCGTGGTCTCACCTTTGCGCATGAGTCCTGTATAGCACGACCGTTCGTATCTCCGCCACTGTCGCGTGGCGCCCGCTGCCGCGCCGACGCTCGCGGCGGGCATACTCCTGCGCCATGGCAGGCAAGTGCAGCGCGGGGATTCTGCTGTTCCGGCGATCGGGGCAGCGGCGGGAAGTGCTGCTCGGGCATATGGGCGGACCGTTCTGGGCGCGGAGGGACGTGGGCGCCTGGTCCATCCCCAAAGGGGAATACGAACCGGACGAGGCCCCGGAGACCGCCGCCCGCCGTGAGTTCACCGAAGAACTGGGGCTACCGGTGCCGCCTGGTGAGCTCGTCGAGCTCGGCGAGGTCAAGCAGTCCGGCGGGAAGGTCGTCACGGCGTGGGCGCTGGAGGGCGACCTCGAACCCGCGGAGGCGGTACCGGGCACCTTCGAGATGGAATGGCCGCGGGGATCCGGTCGCATGCAGCGGTTCCCCGAGGTCGATCGCTTCGAATGGTTCGGTTTCGAGCTAGCTGCCGAGAAGATCGTGTCGAAACAGCGGGAGTTCCTCGACCGGCTGGCCGCTGTACTCGACGGGGACTAGCTGGCCTGCTTGCTGTGCGGTGGCCGAGTCGATGGCAGGCTGATGGCATGTCGGAAATTCCCAAAGCCGAACTGCACGTGCACATCGAAGGCACCCTCGAGCCGGAGATGGTGTTCACGCTCGCACGGCGCAACGATGTCGAGCTTCCTTACGCCTCGGTGGACGAACTCAAGGCGAGATACCGGTTCACCGATCTGCAGTCCTTTCTGGACATCTACTACGCGAACATGGCCGTGCTCAGGACGCAGCAGGACTTCTATGACCTGGCCGCCGCGTATCTGCGGACCTGCGGAGGCCAGGGCGTCCGGCACGCCGAGATCTTCTTCGACCCGCAGGCACACCTGAACCGGGGTGTCGCCATGGAGACCGTCGTTGCCGGGCTATCCGCCGCCATCGACGACACCGCGGACCCTGTCTCTGCGGGGCTCATCCTGTGCTTCCTGCGAGACGAGCCCGCCGATTCCGCGTCGGAGGCGCTGCGACTGGCCGAACCGTTTCTCGACCGGATCATCGGCGTCGGCCTCGATTCGGCCGAAGTCGGGCACCCGCCGTCGAAGTTCGCCGAAGTGTTTCAGCGCGCCCATGACCTGGGCCTGCGCGCCGTCGCCCATGCAGGGGAGGAGGGCCCGCCCGAGTACGTGCGTGATTCCCTCGACGTGCTCGGCGTTGCCCGAATCGACCACGGGATTCGCGCCCTCGAGGATCTCGACCTGGTGGCACGGCTGCGGCAGGAGCGCGTTCCCCTGACGGTGTGCCCGTTGTCGAACGTCCGGCTCGGCAGCTTCGCCGATATCACCCAGCACACCCTGCCGAAGCTGATGTCGGAAGGGCTGCTGGTCACCGTCAACTCCGACGACCCCGCCTACTTCGGCGGCTATGTCGCGGACAACTTCGCCGCGGTACGGAGCGGTTTGGGGATCACCGACGAGGACGTCCGGCTGCTCGCCGCGAACTCGTTTCGGGCCTCCTTCCTCGACGACGACCGGAAGGCGGACCTGCTCGCCGAGGTCGCCGCTTGGTCCCCGGGTTAGCCGGCGGTGCGGCGGGAGCCCAAGGTGGCCCTGGGTGCCATATAGGCACCCCATGGCACCTTGGTGCCACTGTGAAACTGCGCAAAGTCCACCGGACCGACTCCGCCGAGTAGTGCGGTTAACGTACGTCCTTCGGCTCGCTCCGGTGCGGGCTAGTTCGCCAGCCAGATGAAGTACGCCAGGAAGACGAAGAACAGCACGTAGGTCGCCGGATGCACGTCCCGCCAGCGACCCTTGAACACCATCATCAGCGGATACAGGAACAACCCGAGCGCGATGCCGTTGGCGATCGAGTAGGTCAACGGCATCGCGATGATGGTCACGAACGCCGGGATCGCGTACTCTAGCTTCCCCCATTCGATGCCGCCGAGCCCCTTCGCCATGAGCACCCCGACGATGATGAGCGCGGGCGCGGTGACTTCGGCGGTCACCACCGAGAGCAGCGGGAAGAAGAACAGCGAGAGCAGGAACAGTCCGGACGTCACCACCGAGGTGAGACCGGTGCGTCCGCCCGCCGCGACACCCGCGGAGGACTCGATGTAGGACGTGGTCGTCGAGGTGCCGAGGATCGCGCCGCCCATGGTCGCGGTCGAGTCGGACGCCAGCGCGCGCCGGGCACGGGGCAGCTTGCCGTCCTTGAGGAAGCCCGCCTGGTTCGCGATGGCGATCAGCGTGCCGGAGGTGTCGAAGAAGTCGACGAACAGCATGGTGAACACCACGATGATCATCTGGGCGGTCAGCAGTTCGGGCAGGCTCGTGATCGCCTCGCCGAAGGTCGGTGCGAGGCTCGGGATGCCGGAGACCACGCCCGACGGGAGATCGATGAGGCCGGTCACCATGCCGGCGATCGCGGTGATCACCATCCCGTAGAACACCCCGCCGCGCATGCCGCGGACCAGGAAGAACGCGGTCACGATGAGCCCGAAGATCGGCAGCACGGTTCTGGCTTCGGTCAGGTTGCCGAGCGTGACCGCCGTGTCCGGGTCGGCGTCGATGATTCCCGCCGCCCGAAGCCCGATGAACGCGATGAAGAAGCCGATCCCGGCGCCGACAGCGAGCTTCATCTGCAACGGGATCGCGTTGATGATCATTTCACGGATGCCCGTGACGGCGAGGAGGAAGAACAGCACACCGGACACGAACGTGCCCGCCAGCGCGGTCTGCCACGGGATCCCCATCGACAACACGACGGTGTAAGCGAAGAAGACGTTCAGCCCCATACCCGGTGCCAGCGCGATCGGGTAGCGCGCCAACAGCCCCATGAGCAGCGTGCCGAGTGCGGCGGCCAGCCCGGTGGCGACGAACACCGCTCCCCGGTCCATGCCCGCATCACTGAGGATGGTCGGGTTGACGAAGAGGATGTAGGCCATCGCCAGGAAGGTCGTGACGCCCGCGATCGACTCGCGCCGCACCGTGGTGCCTTCCGCCGAGAGCCGGAAGATCCGGTCGATCGGGCCCGCACCGTCGGCGCGGCCGGATTCGGCCTGGTCAGGGCGCTCGGGCTGTTCGGTCGAACTGTGCCCCGACGCTTCCGGTCGATCTGTCACCGCACGCCTCCTCGGTACTCGGGTCCAGTTGATCGCCAACCATGCCAAGACAGGCGGGCAATGGGAAGTATTCACGGATTAAGGCATGGTCACGACCTGGCGGGCGGGCCTGGAGTGCGGACGCGTGTGTCTGGGGCGCGGACACGGTGTCACGCGCCGAGGGCGGCCCGGATGCGGTCGGTGCGGACGTCGGGGTGCTGGTTCGGGCAGCTCGTGCACTTCTCCTGACCGGTGGCCTTGTCGATCAGGCAGCACGACACCCGCCGCACCACGGTGTGCGGGCCGACGCGCAGGAACCGCGGCCGCGGCATGACTTCGCCCGTGACGTCGCCAATGCCTTCGGCCAGCGGGCCGGCCAGCGCGATCGCCCGCTCGACATCGCCCGCCGCCTGCCCCGCCCACAGCAGCCGGTTACCGATCGAATCGGCGGCGATCGCCCACAGCGAGCGCTCACGGGCACCGCAGGCCTCGGCAACGCAGCTGATCGCGGGCCGCAGGGCCGCGCCGTAAGCCGCACCGAGTTCGATCACGTCACCGGCGAAGGGCCGCGACGACGCCGCGCCGAGCAGCCGCCCGTCGGGCTGAATCCGCAGCGTGATGGCGTCCAACGCGGGGTCGAGCGCGACGCCCGACGCCACCAGCGACTCCAGCGGCGGGGCGACGAGCACCGACGACGCCGAATACCACCACACCGTGCCGAGTACCCGAGCCGGCGCAGGTCCGTACAACCGGCGAGCCAGCTCCAACCGGCCGTGCAGCCACTCGGCGTCCGTGATCGCGGTGGCCCGAACGTCGCTCATGCGATCGCCTCGCTGACGCGAGACAGTGCTCGATTCCTGTGGCGCATGGTGTCGGTGATTCGCTCGCAAGCTTCGCTCATGCGGCGGCGCTCCGTGGTTCGTACACCGCGACCGTGCAGGACGCCGTCACCCGCACCGTCGCGGGCAGCGATTCGAACGCCCCCGGCCGCAGGTGATGGGCGGTCGGCCCCATCCCGATCAGCGAGCGCACCTCGGCGGCGGTCAGCTCGAGGGAAAAGTCGACCGCCTCGCTTGTCGCCTCGGTGAAGTGCGGGTTCAAGGCCGCAGCGACGCGCCGTGGTTTGTCGGGGTCGACGTCCAGCAGCCGGGTCAGCTCCGCCAGCTCGGCCAGGTGCTCCGGGGTGGGGGTGACCACGACCAGCCTGCCGCCCTCGCGCAGGACCCGGCGGAACTCGGCGCCGTTGCGGGGCGCGAACACATTGAGCACCAGCGACGCGCAGCCGCCGGCCAGCGGCAGCGGGTGCCACAAGTTCCACACCGCGGCCGACGCGCGGGCATGCGCCCTTGCCGCGCGGCGAGAGGCCACCGCGGACAGGTCGAGCGAAAGCCCGGTCGCGCCGGGCAGGGCGTCCAGCACTTTCGCGAGGTAATAGCCGGTGCCGCCCCCGGCGTCCAGGATCAGCGCAGCTCCGGGCACCGCCGCCTTCGCCACGCCCGCGATGGCCTCGGCAAGGGGCGCGAAATGACCCGCGTCGAGGAACTCGGCCCGCGCGGCGACCATTTCCGCGCTGTCGGCGGTCCCGCTGGGCACTCGCGCGTGGAGCAGGTTCACGTAGCCCTGCTTGGCGATGTCGAAGGCATGGCCCTCGTCGCAGCGCAGCGAGCGGCCGGTGACGTGCAGTGATGCGCCGCATACCGAACACCGCAGTGCCTCGACGGCGGACGGTGCCGGCGCGTGCGGTGCGGAGTTGGTCACCATCCGTACATTAACGGGCACGTTACGTGGAACTTCGCTGGTCACTGTTCTCCGAATCAGCCATTTGGGGGGTGGACACCGGGTGTACGAAACGCGCCCTTAACACAAGCTGTCCGTTGGTTCACAGCGGAGAAACGTAGGACGCGATCTCGCGCAACATGCCTTTTCCATGCTTTCGCCAATTGTCATATAGGTGACTACGTCCCAGGGAGACAGCATGGATAGCGGTAATACCGCCTGGCTCCTCATCAGCTCCGCCCTGGTGCTGTTGATGATCCCAGGCCTGGCGTTCTTCTACGGCGGCATGGTCCGCTCGAAGAGCGTGCTCAACATGCTCATGATGTGTTTCGGGGCCATGGGCCTCATCGGCGTGCTCTGGGTGGTGTACGGCTACGGCATCGCCTACGGCGAGACGGTCGGCACCCTCTTCGGCTGGTCGACCGACTCGCTCGGGCTCACGGCGCAGATGGATCCCGATGCCGACCCGGCAGGCGGGACGGTCGACGCGGCCTTCCAGGCGATGTTCGCGATCATCACGGTCGCGCTGATCGCCGGTGCCATCGCCGACCGGGCACGCTTCGGGAGCTGGATGCTCTTCGCCGGCGCCTGGGCGACCCTCGTCTACTTCCCGGTCGCGCACTGGGTATGGGGCGACGGCTGGATTGGCGCGATGGGCACGCTCGACTTCGCCGGCGGCACCGCGGTGCACATCAACGCCGGTGCCGCGGCGCTCGCGCTCGCGATCGTGCTCGGCAAGCGCAAGGGCTGGCCGAGGGAGCCGATGAAGCCGCACAACCTGCCGTTCGTCATGCTCGGTGCCGGTCTGCTGTGGTTCGGCTGGTTCGGGTTCAACGCCGGTTCGGCCTACGCCGCGGACGGTGTCGCGGGCATCGCCTTCGTCAACACGCTCACCGCGACCGCCGCCGCGATGCTCGGCTGGCTGCTGCTCGAGCGGATCCGTGACGGTCGCGCCACCAGCCTCGGCGCCGCGTCCGGTGTGGTCGCCGGTCTGGTCGCCATCACCCCGGCGTGTGCGTTCGTCGACACCTGGGGCGCGCTTGCCATCGGTTTCATCGCCGGCATCCTCTGCGCGCTCGCCGTGAGCCTCAAGTACAAGCTCGGCTATGACGACTCGCTCGACGTCGTCGGTGTGCACCTGGTCGGTGGTCTCGTCGGCACGGTCATGATCGCGTTCTTCGCCAACGCCAAGCTCAACCCCGCCGCTGCCGTCGAGGCGGGCGAGGACTTCCCGAGTGGCTTGTTCTACGGCGGCGGTGGGGGGCTGTTCGTGCCGCAGATCGTTGGTGCGCTCGGCGTGATGGCGTTCTCGTTCGTCGTCGCGGCCCTGCTCGGTTTGCTGATCGACAAGACGATCGGCTTCCGGGTGAGCGAGGAGGTCGAGGTCGCTGGTATTGATGAGGTCGAGCATGCTGAGGTCGCCTACGAGCTCGGTGTCGTCCGTGGCGGACGGGCAGGCGGTCTCAGCGCGACGCCCGCGGCCAAGAAGCTGGAAGGCAGCAAGTCATGAAGCTGATCACCGCGATCATCAAGCCGTTCACCCTTGACGATGTCCGCAACGCGCTCGAGCAGTTGGGCGTGCTGGGCATGACCGTCAGCGAGGTGCAGGGATACGGCAGGCAGAAGGGACACACCGAGGTCTACCGCGGCGCGGAGTATGCCGTCGACTTCGTGGCCAAGCTGCGCGTCGAGGTCGTCACCGACGACTCGAGCGTGGAGAAGGTCCTCGAAGCCATCACGGGTGCGGCGCACACCGGCAAGATCGGCGACGGCAAGGTCTGGGTCACCCCGGTCGAGCAGGTCATCCGGGTCCGGACCGGCGAGCGCGGCACGGACGCGCTGTGACGTCGATCAGCGGATAGCGCCGTGATCGTAGGGGAGCTGGTCGCGGCGGCGGAACGCCTCCTCGGCAGCAAACACGGCAGGCTCGGCGCCTCGGCGTTGCGAGTCGCACTCGTGGACCTCTACGAGTTCTGGCTGGGCAAGGGCGCGGCGGCGGCCGGTATCGGCACCGAACATTCCAGTGTCGCGCTGGTCGCCGTCGGCGGCCTTGGCCGTAAGGAGCTCGTGCCCTACTCCGATCTGGACCTGGTGCTGGTCCATGCCGGGAAGTCGGGCGCGACAGAGATCAACGACATCGCCGACGCGCTGTGGTACCCGCTGTGGGACGCACGCGTCGGCCTCGATCATTCGGTCCGCACCCCGGCGGAAGCGCTGTCCGTCGCGCGGGACGACCTGCGGACCGCGCTCGGGCTCCTCGACGCCAGGCACATCGCCGGGGACGCCGAGCTCGCGGCGGACTTGGCGCGGTCGGCACGCGAGCAGTGGCAGCGCACCGCGCGCAAGCGGCTCGGCGAGCTGGGCGAATCGGTGCGGGAGCGCTGGCGCCGCACCGGGGAGATCGGCCAGTCGGCCGAACCGGACCTGAAGCACGCCGGGGGTGGCTTGCGCGATCTCGGGCTGCTCAACGCGCTGTCCGCCGCCCAGCTGATCGACCGGCCAGGCGAGGAACTGCGGCAGGCCAAGCGGCTGTTGCTCGATGTCCGCACCGAACTGCGGCTCGAGCTGCGACGCGATCGTGACGTGCTCGGCGTGGCGCAGGCGGACAAAATAGCAGGCAACCTCGGCTTCGACGACCGGTTCGTGCTCGCCAGGGAGCTGTCTGCGGCCGGACGCGCGGTGCGGTTCGCCGTCGACGTCGCGCTGCGGTCGACCGCGGACGGCCCGAAGCGAGCGTTCGGGCTGCGGCCGAGCCGTAAGCCGCTCGACGAAGGCGTTGTGCAGCACGGCAGCGAGGTCGCGCTCGCGAAGGGTGCGATGCCCGCGAAGGATCCGGCGCTGCTGCTGCGGGTCGCGGCCGCCGCGGCGCGCACCGGACGTCCGATCGCGTACTCCGCGCTGCGCACGCTGGCGGATTCGGCACCCGAGCTGCGCGCACCGTGGCCCGCCGACGCCCGCCAGGAACTCACCGTGCTGCTCGGCGCCGGCGATGGCCTGATCGACGCGGTCGAGGCGCTGGACAACACCGGCCTGTGGGCGCGGCTGTTCCCCGAGTGGGGCGCCGTGCGTGACCTGCCGCCGCGCGAGCCGGTGCACCGGTGGACCGTCGACCGGCACCTGGTGCAGGCGTGCGTCGAGGCCGCGAGCCTTGTCACCATGGTCTCGCGGCCGGACCTGCTTGTCCTCGGCGCGCTGCTGCACGACATCGGTAAGGGCCGGGACACCGACCACTCCGTGCTCGGCGCGAAGATCGCCGCGGAGGTGGGCAGGCGGGTAGGGCTCGCGGAGCCCGACGTCGCGCTGATCACCGCGATGGTGCGCCATCACCTGCTGCTGCCGCATACCGCGCTCCGCCGGGACATCAGCGAACCCGAAACGGTGCAGCGGGTGGTCAGCACCATCGACGGTGACCCGGTGCTGCTCGAACTGCTGCACGCGCTCGCGAAGGCCGACTCGCTCGCCACCGGGCCGGGTGTCTGGACCGAGTGGAAGGCAGGCCTCATCGACGAGCTGGTGAGCCGGTGCCGGGAAGTCATGCGGGGCAACGGTTTCATCCGGCCCGAGCCGCTCGACGCCGGACAGCGTGCGCTCGCGGAAGCGGCCAAGGCATCTGCCAAGACCGAGGTACTGGTGACCTCGGAAGGAAACGTCGCGACGATCGCCATCGCGGTGCCGCCCGGGCTGGAGCTGCTCGCGCCCGCCGCGGGCGCGCTCGCCCTGCAGTCACTCGAAGTGCACGAGGCCACCCTGCACATTCACGCCGGGGTCTGGGTGGGGGTGTTCAGCGCGTCGCCGCGGTTCGGCAGGCCGCCGGATCCCGCGCTGCTGCGCGAAAAGGTGGGGCGCGCGGTCAACGAGCAGGTGCCGCTGGCGGACAAGCTGGCGTCGAAGGAACGGGACTACGGCGATCAGCCGGTGGCCCCTGCCGTGCCGAAAGCACTGTGGTTCGACGACGAAACTCAGGGCGCCGACACCGTGCTGCTCGAGTTGCGGGCCGGCGATCGGATCGGCTTGCTGTATCGAGTGGCCGAGGCGCTGCGCTCATGCGATGCCGAGGTGCGATGGGCCAGGGTGTCAACGCTCGGGGCGTCCTGCGTGGACTCGTTCGCGTTGCGTCCCCGCGGCGGCCGCGCCGACGTGGAATGGCGCCGAGGCGTGGAAAAGGCCGTCGTTGCCGCGGCCCAAGGCGACAGTTGAGTAGTTCTACGCAGTCGTAATGGGTGTGCTCACGCTGTAGCCGCGCGAGCCGAGCGGGCAGTCTTGAGACATCGCGCAGGGATGGCTGAGCGGGCCGGGCGAAGCGCCTGGTACTGGGGGTCTGGCGGATTGACGCGGCAGGCTTGGCCGTGCGCGAAACTAAGGTGGAGCCGGCCCGCCGAGGGGACGGGCCGGCTCCACCATCGTGCTGCTTTGTCCTCGCCGAGGCCGCCCGTTCGGCCTCCCTTGCCGCCCACCGGGGCTTCGCGCGATACCGTTGCAGGTGGCGGGGCCGTGCCGGGCGACGTGCTCGCGGCGTGTCCGCCCACGCGACGACGACCAGATGGAGTGCGCACTCGTGTTCGACACCCTCTCCGACCGGCTCACCTCGGTCCTGCAGAACCTGCGCGGCAAAGGCAAGCTGACCGATGCCGACATCGACGCCACGGCGCGCGAGATCCGCATCGCGCTGCTGGAGGCCGACGTCGCGTTGCCTGTGGTGCGGACCTTCATCGACCAGGTCAAACAGCGTGCGAAGGGTGCGGAGGTCTCGGCGGCCCTCAACCCGGCGCAGCAGGTTATCAAAATCGTCAACGAGGAATTGGTAGGCATCCTCGGCGGCGAGACGCGCAGGCTGCGCTACGCCAAGCACCCGCCGACCACGATCATGCTGGCCGGCCTGCAGGGTTCCGGAAAGACCACCCTGGCCGGCAAGCTGGCGCTGCATCTGCGCAAGCAGGGGCACGCTCCGTTGCTGGTCGCCTGTGACCTCCAGCGGCCGAACGCCGTTACGCAGCTCCAGGTGGTAGGGGAGCGCGCGGGCGTGCCGGTCTTCGCCCCTGAGCCGGGGAACGGTGTCGGCGATCCGGTTTCCGTCGCCCGGCGCAGCATCGAGCAGGCGCGTACCGCGCAGCACGACGTAGTCATTGTCGACACCGCGGGTCGTCTCGGCGTCGACGAGGAGATGATGCGCCAGGCCGCTGACATCTCCGACGCGGTCGAACCCGAGGAGACGCTGTTCGTCGTCGACGCGATGATCGGTCAGGACGCGGTCACCACGGCCGAGGCGTTCCGCGACGGTGTCGGGTTCTCTGGCGTCGTGCTGACCAAGCTCGATGGTGACGCCCGCGGTGGTGCCGCATTGAGTGTGCGGGAAGTCACCGGCTCGCCGATCTTGTTCGCCTCCAATGGGGAGAAGCTCGAAGACTTCGACGTCTTCCACCCGGACCGGATGGCCAGCCGCATTCTGGGCATGGGCGACATGCTCTCCCTGATCGAGCAGGCCGAGCAGGCGTTCGACCAAGAGCAGGCGGAGAAGGCGGCGGGCAAGCTCAGCTCGGGCGAGCTCACCCTGGAGGACTTCCTCGACCAGATGCTCGCGGTGCGGAAGATGGGGCCCATCGGCAACCTGCTCGGCATGCTGCCGGGCGCGGGCCAGATGAAGGATCAGCTCGCGATGGTCGACGACTCGCACCTCGACCGGTTGCAGGCCATCATCCGCGGCATGACGCCCGCCGAGCGCGATAACCCCAAGATGATCAACGCCTCGCGCCGGTTGCGCATCGCCAACGGATCCGGTGTGCAGGTGCGCGAGGTCAACGACCTGGTCAACCGGTTCTTCGAGGCCCGCAAGATGATGCAGAAGATGGCAGGCCAGTTCGGTATCGGCGGCCGCGGCGGCGGGAGCAAGTCGCGCAAGGGCAAGAAGGGGAAGAAGGGGAAGAAGGGCAGGGGCCCCACCCAGCCCAAGGTGCGCGGCGGCTTCCCCGGTGGCATGCCGATGCTGCCGCCCGGCGGCATGCCCGGTGGCGGCGCAGGCGGTGGTGGCGGGACGCCCGACCTGTCGCAACTCGGCGGGATGAACGACCTGCCGCCCGGCTTCGATCCGTCCAAACTGAAGCTGCCGAAGAAGCCGTGACATTCCTCCCACCGCCCACCCCCCACGAACCCCGCCCGGGCTTGTCGCAGCCGCTGCATCTGCGGGGAGTCGTCCTGCCCGACGACGAAGAACGCGACGTCTACATCGCCGACGGCCGTATCGGATTCGAGCCGGTTCCGGGTGCGGAAACGATCGCGACCGGCGGCTACCTGGTGCCGGGACTGGTCGACGCGCACTGCCACGTCGGTATCAACGCCACCGGGTCGGTCGACCTGGCGACCGCGACCGGGCAGGCCGAGACCGAGCGCGACGCCGGCGTGTTGCTGATCCGCGATTGTGGTGCGCCCATAGACACGCGGCCGCTGCAGGCGCGCCCCGAGCTACCCCGGATCGTGCGTGCGGGCAGGCACCTCGCCCGGCCGAAGCGCTACGTGCGCGGGTTCGCCATCGACATCGAAGATCCCGAGCAGCTTCCGGAGGTCGTCGCCGAGCAGGTCTCCTACGGTGACGGGTGGGTCAAGCTGGTCGGCGACTGGATCGACCGCGACATCGGTGACCTCGCCCCGCTGTGGCCGGACGACGTCCTCGAGCGGGCGATCAAGATCGCGCACGATGGCGGCGCCCGCGTCACGGCGCACGTGTTCGGCGAAGCGGCGCTGCCCGGCCTGCTCGCGGCCGGGATCGACTGCATCGAGCACGGCACCGGACTGACCGGCCAGACGATCGACGAGATGGTCACCAGGGGCATCCCGCTGGTGCCGACCCTGATCAACATCGCGACCTTCCCCGATATCGCCGCGCAGGCGGCCAAGTACCCGACCTATGCCGCACACATGCTCGATCTGCACGCCCGCAACGACGAGACCATCGGCGCCGCGATCGACGCGGGCATCACGCTTTACGCGGGCACCGACGCGGGCGGCGTGGTGACGCACGGCCGGATCGTCGACGAGATCGAGGCGTTGCACCGCGTCGGACTGAGCGCCGAGCAGGCCATCGGCGCCGCGTCCTGGCACGCGCGCGAGTGGCTGGGCTACACCGGGCTCGTCGAGGGCGCGGAGGCCGACCTGCTCGTGCTCGACCGCGACCCGCGGGTGGACCTCGGCGCCTTGCGTTCCCCGACGCGGATCGTGCTCCGCGGCGTGGTCGTGCGGTGAGCTCGCCTGCCGAAGGAAATAATCCGAGTGATCCGGACGAGCCGGAGGGCGCGGGTGAGCGGGAGCAGGCAGCACTGCCGCCGCCACTGAGCGAGCGGCTGGTGTTCGGCGCGCACTGGGGCCTGCTGGCGTTCTTCATCGGCGTAGCGAGCTATCACCTGCTCGGCATGGTGGTTTCGCTGCTGGTCGCGGGCACGGTCGCCGGGCCGAATCCGCTCGCCGCGGGCGAGTTCGGTCCGCTGTTGCTGCTGGTGTTCCTGCCGACGCTCGCGCTCGGCGCCGGGCCACTGTTGGGTTCGGTGTGGTGGGGACGCGGCCCGCGGCTCGACTTCGGGCTGCTGCCCCGCGGCCGTGACCTCCGCGTTGGCTTCGCCTGCGGCGGGCTCGCCCTGCTCGCGGCCTACGTCGTCAGCTTCGTGCTGTCGCTGGTCTACGGTGCGGAGCAGCTTTCGGACGTGGCGCTCAACGAACTGACCGGACGCTTCGACAGCCGCATCTGGCTCGGCATAGCGGTGGTGATCATCGTGTTCGCGGCCCCGCTCGCCGAGGAATTGCTGGTGCGCGGCAGCCTGTGGAGTGCGTTGAGCCACTACCGCGTGCCGGGCTGGGCGGTGCTGGTGCTGACCGCTGTCGTCTTCGCGTACCTGCACGCCGATCCGCTGCGTACGCCCGCACTGTTCGCGCAGGGGCTCGCGATCGGCGCGGCCAGGATGATCACCGGCAAGGTCGGCCCGAGCGTCGTTGCCCACGCGACGAACAACTCGCTGCCAGCCCTGGTGATCTTGGTGGAGGCATGGTGACGGCGACGCCCGAGGAAGTGACCTACCCGAGCCATCGCTGGGGTTTCGGGGCATTCCTGCTGGTGGAGGTGGTACTGCTGGCCTCGGCCGCGCTGGTATCGGTGCTCCTCAGGTCAGAATGGGGCGCCGACGGCATTCCGGTGCGCGACGTGCTGATCGGCACCATCGCGCCGACCGGCATCGCCGCGGTCGCCGCCTTGCTGATCACCGTGGTGCGCGGCAACGGGCCGTTCGTCGACCTGCGGCTGCAATGGCGCTGGGACGACGTGCGGACCGGGCTGCGCTTCGGTGCGCTGGGGATCGTCGTCACCACGGTGGGGGTGGCCGTGTGGAGCCAGGTGGTCGACGAGGAGAACGCGCAGTCGGCGATCGGGACGCTGGTCGAGGACAAGCCGATGTCGGTGCGCGCCGCCATGGTGATGTTCTTCTATCTCTGGCTGTTCGGCCCCATCTGCGAGGAGATCATCTACCGCGGGTTGCTGTGGGGCGCGGTGGAGCGGCTGCACTGGGGTAATGAGAAGTGGGGTCGGATCGCCGCGTTCGTGCTCTCGACCGCGGTTTTCGCCGCGAGCCACCTCGAGCCGTTCCGTACCACGTTGCTCCTGGTCATCGCGATCCCGATCGGGCTGGCGCGGCTGGCGACAGGCAGGTTGCTCGGCAGCATCATCGCGCACCAGGTCAACAACTTCCTGCCCGCGCTCGCCATCCTGCTGACCGCGCTCGGCGTACTGCACCTGTAGGCCACGCGCTGAAAGACGCTTTCAGTCCGTTGGACGGACTGAAAGCGTCTTTCACTCCGCCCAGTGGACTGAAGGCGTCTTTCAGCGTTCTGGTTAGACCGACACAAACCCGGCAAATCGGCGCTAGACTCCCGGTGTGAGCGAGCGGTCAGTGCTGGTCGGCCGGGACGCCGAGCGGGCCGTCATCGAGGCCGCGCTCGAGCGCTGCCGGGCGAACGAGGGCGGCTTCGTGCTGGTCTCCGGCGAGGCAGGTGTCGGCAAGAGTCGGCTGGTGGCCGATGCGCTCCGCGGGTCGCAGGCGCGCCTGCTGCGCGGATCCGCCGTGGGCGGTGGCCGCAGCTACGGACTCTTACGGGACATGTTGCGGGCGGTGCACGACGAGATCGCGGACGCCGATGTGCGCCGCAGCCTGGGTCCGTTGCTGCCCGGACACGGTATGCCGGACACGGTATGCCGGACGCGGAATGCGACAGCGCGACTCTTGCCGACTCCCTGCGACGGGTCGTTCGACTGGTGGCCGACGATGGACCGGCGGTCCTCGTCCTCGAGGACCTGCATTGGGCCGACGCGGCCACGCTGGACATCCTGCCCGCGCTGGCGCTCGCGATCGAAGGTGAGCCGGTGCTGATCGTGGCGACCTATCGCAGCGATCAGTTGCCGCGGGCGCACCCGCTGCGGCGTGCTCGCACCGAACTGCGGCGCGGCGGTGGGCGACCGAGGTCGCGTTGCGTCCGCTCACGCAGGAGCACTCCGGCGAGCTTCTCGCGGGTCTGCTCGGCGCCCCCGTCACCGCGCGGCTGCTCACCGAGATCCACAGTCGCGCCGACGGCCTGCCGTTCTTCGTGGAGGAACTGGCCGCGACGCTGGCCGAGCCCGGACAGTTGCGTGAGCGCGACGGCAGGCTGGAGGTAGCTGT
>WHSS01000289.1 GCA_009379975.1 Actinophytocola sp. | reverse complement strand
GAACAGCGCCCTGAACAGCGCTTTTCTAACACACCGACCGAGAATCCTAGTCTCATCCCTGGCACAAGTCACTAGCTTGCGACGTCTTGACCGGTGCACCCATTCGCGGCCTTGAAGTGGCGGCCGTCACTGGGTAGAAAGGGAGGTGCGGACTCCTGGTCGGCCAGGGATGAGACGGAGATAAGTCACATCCACCCCGCCAGGGCTCCGTGCGCGGACACCGGGCACCCACGCGCAGCACGCCGCGGGAGGCTTGTCGTCAAGGGACTGCGTATCGGGACGCCGGACGCCGAGTCCAGGTAGGTACGACACGAGTTGCACGCTTGGTAACCCGATTGCCCGCGCGAGCAGGCGGCGGCCGTTGACATCAGTCGACGGCCGCCGCCAGCGCGTGGGGGTCTTTTCGCTTCCTGGAGGGCTATTCACAAGTCAGCCGGCGGGGCCGCCCGGAGGGTGGTTCGCGCCGGCTGACTACAGGTGACGGGCAACGTCGGGTGACTTGGCCGAAGTGAATAGCCCGACTATGACCCCTGCCTCTTGCCACACGATCCGCGGCAAGATCACAGCAGTTTCCAACTCGTTAGCGTCGCCCTGCTAACGAGAGCCGCACATCGAGCGACCTTCCCTTCGAACCAGAAATCGCGATTCGGGCTGATCCTGCGCTTATGTCCAGCTAGCGTAGCTTTGAGCGCATGTTCTGCCGTCGTCAGAGCAGGCTGATATCGCGATTCGACCGAAGGGCGTGGTGCAGTTGTCGGCTCATGACTCGCTGAGCGACGTTTCAGCCGTGGTGAATGACGCCGCCCTGGGCGATGCTCATGTCATCGAGCTCCGCGGCGAGGAAAGTCCCGGGCCGCTGGTCCGCATCCGTTCGCTGCTGCCCGGCCTCGCCAGGGCGGAGCAGCGCGTGGCCAAGGTCGTGCTCGACGACCCCACCACCGTGGCGAGCCGCAGCATCACCGAGGTGGCGCTCGCGGCGGGGACCAGTGAAACCACCGTCACCCGGTTCTGCAAGGCCATCGGCGTCGGGGGTTACCCGCAGCTGCGCATCGCGCTGGCCGCCGACACTGCTCGCACGCAGGCGCGTTCCCGGCAGGTCTTCGGCGGCGACATCGGCACCGAAGACGATATCGCCACGGTCGTCAGCAAGATCAGCTTCGCCGACGCCCGTGCGATCGAAGACACCGCGAGCCAGCTCGACCTCGACGCGTTGCGCCAGGTGATCGAGGCCGTCGCCGCCGCATCGCGGGTCGACATCTACGGCGTCGGGCCCAGCTCGCTCATCGCCCATGACCTGCAACAGAAGCTGCACCGGATCTCGAAGGTGAGCTTCGCCTGGGCGGACACGCACGTCATGCTCACCTCCGCGGCGGTACTGCGCAGTGGCGACGTCGCGATCGCGATCTCGCACAGCGGGGCGACCACCGACACCGTCGAGGCCTTGCGCGCCGCGAAGTCGCGCGGCGCCCACACCGTCGCGATCACCAACTTCCCCCGTTCGCCGATCACCGCCGTCGCCGATCACACGCTGACGACCGCGGCGCGGGAGACCACGTTCCGCTCGGGTGCCACCGCGAGTCGGATCGCGGCGCAGACGGTCATCGATTGCCTGTTCGTCGGCCTCGCCCAGCGGGTCGGGCCAACGGCGGCACTCGCGCTCGACCCGGCGGCCGACGCCACCGGCTCGCACCGCCTCGGCGTGCGGCAGGACCGCAGGCGCAGGCTTTCACGTTCGTGAGTGGCTATCAGTGTTCTAACCCTGATCAGCACTCACGACCCGGGACGGGCCAGCCCGTGCTCGGCGCCACCGCGACGGAGCACGATCTCGTCGATGCGCTCCAACGACTTCGCGTGCGCGGTGGCCGCATCGCCTCTGGTCAGGTCGAGTAACCGGATCGGCGGACCGAGGTCGATCAGCATGGGGATGTACTCCGCGGAGTCGACCTCCCAGCCGTCTTCGGTCCGGGTGAACCGGAACCGCACCGCGATGCCTTCCTCGCTCACCCCGCGGGGCTCGGCGTGCCGTGCCACGTGGTTACCCAGCCCGTAGGCCACCCACTTGCCGTTGACTCGCTCGATCGGCTGCACCACGTGCGCGTGATGACCGATGATCGCGTCGATCGCGTCGCCGGCGAGCAGGCGCTCGGCCATCGCCTGCTGTTCCTGGGTGGGGTCGTGCTGGTATTCCTGCCCCCAGTGCAGGCTGGCGATCACCACTTCGGCGCCCGCGTCGCGCGCTTCCTCGGCCGCGGCGAGCACGCGGTCCGGGTCGAGCTGGTTGGCCAGCCACTCCTTACCCTCCGGCAGCGGAATGCCGTTGAAGCCGTAGGTGAAGGACACCTGGGCCACCTTCACCCCACCGACGTCCATGATCAGCGGAGTTTCGGCCTCGTCGGCGTCGCGGGCGGAGCCGGTGTGGCGCAGCTTCGCCTCATCCATCGCGTCCAAGGTGCGGGTCACGCCGTCCTCGCCGCGGTCGAGGGTGTGGTTCGATGCGGTTGAGCAGGCGTCGTAGCCGGTATCGACCAGCGCGTCCGCCACCGCGGGCGGCGCGTTGAACGCCGGGTAGCCGCTGTACGGCCCGCCCGGCTCGGCCAGCGGAACTTCGAGGTGGCACAGCGCCAGGTTCGCGTGCTCGATCACCGGCTTCACCCCGGAGAACAGCGGCCGGAAGTCGAGTTCGCCGTCCCCCTCGGCGCCGCCGTCCAGGTCCGCCTGCTCCGTCAGGGCGGGGTGGATCAGCACGTCCCCGGTTCCGACGACGGTGAAGGACTGTGGCGCTTCTTGGGTCCGCTCCGGCGCCTCGGTCGCGGACCGCGGCGCGACGGGCTCACCGGCGGGCGACTGGGTACAGGCGGTCGTGAACACCACGGCCGCGAGCGCCACCGCCCGGCGGGAACGGGTTGCCACGGTGCCGATCCTCATCATCGCTCGGCCACCGCGTCGGCGATGCCGTTCGCTTCCCGCGCGCCTGCTTCGATGGACTCACAGCAGTAGAGCACCCAGTCCCGTACGCCATCGCTCTGCCCGCTAGCGAAGCCGGCAGCGGCCTCGCGGTAGCGCCGCACCGTGCGGAAACAGGCGACCTCGGGCACCGACAAGCCCTTGGGGTCCAGCCCGGTGGAGATCATCGTCAGCCGGGCCGCCGCCCTGGCGATGACGCCGTCCGCGGTGCCGAAGGCCCGCACCGCCAGCAACTCACCGTGAACCACGGCGGCCAGCACCGGCCCCGGAGCCGAGGTCTCACCGGTCAGCATGCGCGCGAGCAGTTCGAGGCGGGTGGAAACGCCGTCGACCGGCCTCGGCCTGCCCAGTTCGTCAGGATCGCTGGTCATGTCGGCCGCGGCGAGCACGTGCAGCCTGGCGAGTGCCTGCATCGGCGCGCGCTGCCATGTCGGCAGCAGCGGGCCAAGCGCCTCGGCGACCCGCAGCGATCCGGCGAGCACCGGCTCGTCGACCTCGCCACCGTCCGGAATCTCCGGATCAGCACCGTCGATGGCGGCCGACGCGCGGGCGGCTCGCACCGATGCTTCGGCAGCCGTCGTCGGCCAGCCCCGCCGGTTCGTCGGATGCCCGTGCACCGCGTCGACCGCGTCGCGTGCGGCCCGCACGGCATCGGTCACGCCCGGCAACTCGAGTAATGGCGCTAATGGGTCCGTCACGGCGCGGACAGTACCGCAGTGCGATGGGCAACACTGGTGCAACCTCGGCCAAGGAACGCTAACGTCAGACACACGCCCCATCGCCGAAATGGACCTTGATCAGGAGGCCACGCACCATGGCAGAGCCGAAGGAACAAGCAGGGACCCTGGACAACCTGCTCACCGAGAGCCGCGCGTTCGCGCCGAGCGAGTCGTTCGCGGCGAACGCGAATGCCACGGAGGCGCTTTACGGCGAGGCCGATGCCGATCGTGACGCGTTCTGGGCCGCGCAGGCCGACCGCCTCTCTTGGGACACTAAGTGGGAGCAGGTCTGTGACTTCTCGGACGCGCCGTTCGCGAAGTGGTTCGTCGGCGGCAAGCTCAACGTG
>WHSS01000098.1 GCA_009379975.1 Actinophytocola sp. | reverse complement strand
GGGTCCATGGCGAGCCGCCACCCATCCGACGCCGGCATGACGCTGGTGGTCGCCGCGGGGGATTCGGGCGAGACCAGGCCGGTGAGCCCGGCGACCTTGAGCGCGCGGTCGATGGCTTCCGCCCGCGTGTCGAATACGCGGTGTGGCCGCGATGCGATCTCGCGGGCCTTGGCGAGCTCCGGCTCGCTCCACTTCACCTTCATGCCCAGCCCGCACACGCCGGTCACCGTGGTGCCGAACCATCCGCTGGCCAGCGCCATGCCCACCACACCGCCGAGGGAGTGGCCGAGGATCGCGACCGGCCGGTCGCGATCGATGACCTGGGCGATGGCGGCCGCGAACCCGCCGAAGGAATAGCCCGGCCCCTCATGCGACAGCGGTGTCGAGCCACCGTGGCCTGGCAGATCGGGCGCTACCCTCCCAGCGAGGATCGAGGCTCGCGATCAGCCCATCCCACACGTGACTTGTCGCCCCGAGGCCGTGGATCAGCAGCAGGACGGGACCGGACGAATCGCCACGGCGACGCACCGAGGTTTCCATGGTCGGTGATCTAACCGCAGCGCACTCTCCTGTCGCTACCTCGCAGTGGACGTGTGTTCGCGGGCACGCCGGTGCCCGGCCGTATCATGGGCTTCGTGAACTGGACAGTGGACGTCCCCATCAGCACCCTGCCATCGCTACCGCCACTTTCGCCGGAGCTGCGCAGGCAGCTTGACGATGCGTTGAGCCTGCCCGCGGCACAGCAGCCGGAGTGGCCCGAGGCGGAGGCGGTCGTGCGGGTACGCAGCGTGCTGGAGTCGGTACCGCCGATCACCGTGCCCGCCGAGATCGACCGCCTGCACGAGCGGCTGGCGATGGTGGCCAACGGCGAGGCCTTCTTGCTGCAGGGCGGCGACTGCGCCGAGACGTTCGAGTCCAACACCGAGCCGCACATCCGCGCGAACCTGCGCACGTTGCTGCAGATGGCGGTCGTGCTGACCTACGGTGCGAGCCTGCCGGTCGTGAAGGTCGCCCGGATCGCGGGTCAGTACGCCAAGCCGCGGTCGAACAAGACCGATGCGCTGGGTCTGCCGGTGTATCGGGGCGACATCGTGAACTCGCTGGTCGCTTCGCCGGAGCTGCGCGTGCCCGATCCCGGCCGGATGATCCGCGCCTACGCCAACGCCGGTGCGGCGATGAACCTCGTCCGGGCGCTGACCGCGGCGGGAATGGCGGACCTGGCCCATCTGCACGACTGGAACAAGGACTTCGTGCTGAACTCGCCCGCCGGTGAGCGGTACGAGGCCCTCGCCGGGGAGATCGACCGCGGCCTGCGGTTCATGTCGGCGTGCGGTGTCAACGACTCCTCGCTGCACACCACGGAGATTTTCTCCAGCCATGAGGCGCTGCTGCTGGACTACGAGCGCGCGATGCTGCGGCTGGATGATCCCGGTTCGGCCGACGCCAAGTTGTACAACCTCTCGTCGCACTTCCTGTGGATCGGCGAGCGCACCCGCCAGCTCGACGGTGCGCACATCGCCTTCGCCGAGATCATGGCGAACCCGATCGGGCTCAAGATCGGCCCGACGACCACCCCCGAGCAAGCGGTGGAGTACGTCGAACGGCTCGACCCGCACAACCAGCCCGGCAGGCTGACGCTGATCTCGCGGATGGGCAACGGCAAGGTCCGCGAGGTGCTCCCGGCGATCGTTGAGAAGGTCGAGGCGTCCGGGCACAAGGTCATCTGGCAGTGCGACCCGATGCACGGCAACACCCATGAGTCGTCCAACGGCTACAAGACCCGCCACTTCGACCGCATCGTCGACGAGGTACAGGGCTTCTTCGAGGTGCATCGCTCGCTCGGCAGCTATCCGGGCGGCATCCACATCGAACTCACCGGTGAAGACGTGACCGAATGCCTCGGCGGCGCCCAGGACATCTCCGATCTCGACCTCTCCGGGCGTTACGAGACCGCGTGCGACCCGCGCCTCAACACCCAGCAGTCACTGGAGCTGGCCTTTCTTGTCGCGGAGATGCTGCGCGACTAGGCCCGGAGTTCGACTTGACCCGTATGCGTTGTGGTTGCTCTGGCAACCACAACGCATACAGCCTCAAGGCCAACCGATAGCCCGTCACGGGAACGCGCGCAGGTCGCTGGCTCGCGACCGATCCCGCGTCGTACCCCTTTCACGTTCGTGAGTGGCTATCAGTGTTCTAACCCTGATCAGCACTCACGACCACTAATACCCGTCACGGGAACGCGCGCAGTTCGACCGCACTTCCTGGTTCGACGCGGGTACCTGGCGCCGGTTGTTGAGCCACGACTACGGAGCGGCCGAAGGCCCCGCCTTCGACGGTCCTCGCAGTGAGGCCGAGGCCGGCGAGGATGCGTTCGGCCTGGCGTAGCTGCTGGTACTGGACCTCGGGTACCTGGACGGCGTTGGAGGTGTAGACGCCGATGCGGGGTTTCTTGCCGGTGGGGGTCGCGCCCGCGGCGGGGTCGGTGCGGGTGACCTTCCCCTTATCGATGTTGGCGTTGAATTCTTCACCCGCCTCGTAGGGCTCGAAACCGGCGTCGCGCAGTTGTTGGAAGGCTTGTTTCTTGGGCTTGCCGGTGACGTCGGGGACGGGCGTGGGTGGCGGTCCCTTGGAGAGGGCGAACGTGACGGTGGCGCCGATCTCGCGCGGGGTACCCGGTTCGGGTTTCACCGTGATGACGGCGCCTTTGGCGATCGTGGCGTGGTAGTCGTCTGCCTTCGCGTCGTGGCGGGGTTTGAGCTGCACTTTCTTGATGGCGGCTTCGGCGTCCGCGCGGGACGTGCCGGGGGCGATGTCGGGGACTTTCGGTCGGCCGAGCGAGATCACCAGCGAGATGGTGTCGCCTCTGCGTAGCTCGGTTCCGGCAGGCGGTTCGGTGCCGATCGCGGTACCGGACTCGACAGAGTTGTGCCGTTCCTGCTTCACGTCGGGGGCGAGTTCGGCGGTACGCAGCATCTCCTCGGCGCGGGACTGCTCGCTGCCTGCCACGTTCGGCACGGTGACCTTGTCGGCCTCGACGAACAGCCAGGCAGCACCGGCCGCGAGCCCGGCGAGCAGCAGCAGGGCCAGCGCCCACAGCGCGGCTCGGCGACCGCTCCGCCGAGGTGGCGGTTCGTCGGTGTCGTCGTCGATGAGGAGTGCTTGGGTCGCCGGCCGCTGGTTGAGTGCGCGGGTGGCCGGCCGTCCATTGGGCGCGACCGGGTTCATCGCGGGGATGGTGAGGTCGGGGTCGTAGCGGCCTTGGTCGGGTGGTGGCAGGGCGGGGACCGGAACTGGGGCGAGGCCGAGTTCAGCGCGTGTTTGTCGTAGTTCGGTGAGGAACGTCGCGGCGTCGGCGGGCCGTTGCGTTTGGTCGCGGCTGGTAGCGCGGACGACGAGGCGGTCAAGCGCGGCGGGGATGTCGGGGTTGCTCGTGCGGGGAGCGGGGACGTCGGTGTTGACGTGTTGGTAGGCGACGGAGAGTGCGGTGTCGCCGGTGAAGGCGGGTTTGCCGGTGAGCATCTCGTGGAGCAGCAGGCCGGTGGAGTAGACGTCGCTTTGGGGGGTGGCCTTGCCGGTCTCGACTTGTTCGGGGGAGAGGTAAGCGACGGTGCCGAGGATGACACTGGCACTGGTGGTGCCGCTGCTGGCGATCGCGCGGACGAGGCCGAAGTCGGCGACCTTGACGGTGCCGGCACCGGTGCGCGGGCCCGGTCCATGGCCGATGAGGACGTTCTCGGGTTTGACGTCGCGATGGACCAGTCCTGACTGGTGGGCCACGGCGAGCGCGCACAGCACGGGGTCGATGATGCTCAGCGCCAGGGCGGGGTCGATGATGCCGCGGGTGTCGAGCAGGTCACGCAGTGTTCCGCCGTCTATGAGTTCCATGACCAGGAACGGGTGTGCCTGGTCGCCGATGTGGTCGACACCGTGGTCGTAGACCGCGACCACATTGGGGTGGTGCAGGTTCGCGGCCGCGCGTGCTTCGCGTTCGAAGCGTTCCGTCCAGGAGCGATCCGCCGCGTACTGCGGGTGCAGGACTTTGATCGCGACCGGGCGATCGAGGCGGGTGTCCGTCCCCCGGTAGACCGTCGCCATTCCGCCCCGCGCGAGCAGGCTCGTCACCACATAACGGCGGTCGAGCAACGCCCCCACCAAACTCGGATCCCTACCAGTCACGGCAGCAAATGCTAGTCGCACGGCTGAATAACCCCTGGAGCACCTGGTACGGATGGGCCATTCGTGCGTTGCGATTCGGCGGATGGGCTCCACTGTGGCATGGTGTCTTTCGTGGGTGCGATTCCAGTCGCCGATGACGTCCTCGACGCCGATATCGCTGTCATCGGGCTATCCGATGTGGCGAGCAGGCTCGGAGTATCGGAAAGCAAAGTACGCCAGATGCTGCGCGATGGGCATCTCATCGCGGTTCGAAGGGACGGGCAGTTGCTCGTGCCGGAGGACTTCATCGCGGGCTCGGTCGTGGTCAAGGGGTTGGCGGGCACGTTGACCGTGCTCGGTGATTCGGGCTTCGAACTGACCGAGATGCTGACGTGGCTGTTCACCGAGGATGAGAGCTTGCCGGGAGGCACGCCGATCAACGCCTTGCGGACCAGCCACGGCACCGAGGTGAAGCGGCGCGCGCAAGCGCTCGCGTTCTGACGCCGCGGGCTCGCGCATGGTCGTGAGTGATCAGGCGTGCGCCGGCAGCCCTCATCACGCACGACCCATGCGGGCCGGTGTTCAGCCGTTCTGCTTGTCGCGCCAGTCGATCCAGTCCCGCAGCACGCTGAGGTCGTAGTCGGGTCCGCCGACGCCGACGGTGAACAGGGAGACGCCCAGGTCCAGCAGCTGCGGGCCGAGCGTGTCGGGCGCGCCCCGCACGCCGACGGACCGCTCGATCTCCGCCGGGTCGCGGCCGGCGTCGGCGCAGTGGCCGTCGAGGATCTTGACCTTGCGTTCGACGATCTCCGGGTCGCCGAAGCCGTGCCAGATGTCGGCGTGCTTGGCGACCATTTTCAGCGTCTTCTTCTCGCCGCCACCACCGATCAGCACCGGGATCTTGCGAGTGGGCGGCGGGTTGAGCTTGCCGAGCCGCTGCTCGATGCGCGGCAGCGCCTCGGCGAGGTCGTATAGCCTGCCGCCCGCCGTGCCGAACTCGTAGCCGTACTCGTCGTAGTCCTTCTCGAACCAGCCCGCACCGATGCCCAGGATCAGCCTGCCGCCACTGATGTGATCGACGGTGCGGGCCATGTCGGCGAGCAGCTCGGGATTGCGGTAGCTGTTGCAGCTCACCAGCGCGCCGATCTCTACCCGCGAGGTGCTCTCCGCCCAGGCGCCGAGCATGGTCCAGCACTCGAAGTGTTTACCTTCGGGCTCGCCGTACAACGGATAGAAGTGGTCCCAGTTGAACACGATGTCGACGCCGAGATCCTCGGCTTCGGACGCGGTCCGCCGGATCGTGTCGTAGTCAGCGTGCTGTGGCTGTAGTTGCAGGCCGACGCGAATCGGCCGATCGCTTGGTGTGATCATGATGTCCACGGTACCGAGGCTCCGACCTGGGGGTCGGGCTAGGAAGTCCGTTTCGTGGCCGCATGCGCAAGTTCGGTGAGCTTGCGCTTGCCCGGCTCGGCCAGCGCCGCGTTGCCGAGCACCGTCAGTGCCTCCTCGGTCAGCTCCACGATCTGGCGTTCGACGGCGTCGACCGCGCCAACGCCGGTCAGCGCGTCCCTGGCGCGTTCGAGCTGCTCGCCAGAAAGGCCGGCGTCGCCGATCGCTGCGGCGATCGCCTCTTCGTCCTGGTGCCTGCCCGCTTCCCTTGCCCGCTGCAGCCCGAGTGCTGCCAGCAGCGTCCGCTTGCCCTCGCGGAGGTCATCGCCCGCCGGTTTACCGGTCACCGCGGGGTCGCCGAAGACGCCGAGCAGGTCGTCGCGCAGCTGGAAGGCGATGCCGATGTCGCGACCGAACAGCCGCAGTGACGCGATGAGGTCCTCGTCCGCCCCCGCGAGCCTGGCGCCCAGCTCCAGGGGCCGGGCGACCGTGTAAGCCGCCGTCTTGAGCTCGTTGACGCGCATCGCAGCGCCCGGTGAGGTGTCCCCGGTTGCCTGGGTGTGCACGTCGAGGTACTGCCCGGCGAGCACCTCGGTGCGCATGGCCTGCCAGGTGGGTCTCGCCGCGGCGATGACCGCGGCAGGCAACGGTGTCGAGCCGAACATGTCATCGGCCCATGCCAGCGCGACGTCGCCGATCAGCACCGCTGCGGCGAGCCCGAACCGTTCCGGCTGCCCGTGCCAGCCGTATTCGGCGTGCTGCTTGGCGAAGGCGACGTGCACGGTGGGGGCGCCGCGACGCGAGTCCGACGCGTCCATCAGGTCGTCGTGGATCAGGGCGCACGCCTGCAGCAGCTCCAGCGCGGCAGCCGCGTGCAATGCGGCATCGGCCTCGGGACCCGCCGCCGCACCGCCCGCGCCGCGCCACGCCCACCACGCGAAAGTCGGCCGCAGCCGCTTGCCGCCACCGAGGACGAAGGCGCTCAATGCGTCCAAGGCGTCGGCGAAGGGTTCGACGGACCGGTATGGTGCACCGGCACGGTCAAGGTAATCAGCGAGCAGCCGCTCGATATCGGTTACCAGCTCCGCGTCGTGATCGGTCACGTCCTCATCGTCCGTTGCGGCATCGCGGCACGTGGCACCGGGTGTCCTTCTCCCACAGTGCGGGAGATTTGTCCCGCAGTGCGGACGCCCGCTAGGCTGAGAATCATGACTTCGGTTGTGGAGCGGCTCGCCGGCGACGCTCCCGCTTTCTCTGTTGAGTTCTTCCCGCCAAGAGACGCCGCAGATGAGGCGATCCTGTGGCGGTCGATCCGTGAGCTCGAACCGTACGACCCGTCGTACATGTCGATCACCTATGGCGCGGGCGGCTCCAGCCGGGACGGCACGATACGCAACATCGCGCGGGCGGCGACCGAGACCACGCTGGTGCCGATGGCGCACCTGACGGCCGTGAACCATTCGGTCGCCGAACTGCGCAACGTGATCGGCCACTTCGCCGCGGTCGGCGTGCGTAACGTGCTCGCGTTGCGGGGCGACCCGCCTGGCGACCCCAACGGCACCTGGACGGCGCACCCGCAGGGGCTGAACTACGCCTCGGAACTGGTGGAGTTGCTGCGCTCGCTCGGCGATTTCTGTGTCGGCGTCTCCGCGTTCCCCTACGGGCACCCCCGCTCGGACGACATCGAGAGTGACACCAAGCATCTGGTGCACAAGTTCCGCGTGGGGGCCGATTTCGCCATCGCGCAGCTGTTCTTCGAGGCCGAGGACTTCCTCCGGTTGCGTGACCGGATCGCAGGCGCGGGCATCGAGGCGCCAGTCCTGCCGGGGATCATGCCGTTGACCACGCCGCGCACGCTGCGCAAGACGATCGAGCTGTCCGGGATGCAGGCGCCACAGTGGATGCTCGACCGGCTCGAGCCGCTGGCCGACGACCCGAAGGCCTTCCGGGTGGAGGGCTTGAACGTGGTCACCGAACTGTGCGAGCGGCTGCTCGCCGAGGGCGTGCCGAACTTGCATTTCTACACGTTCAACCGATCCAAGGCCACGCGGGAACTGGTGGGCAGGCTCGGGCTGGTGCCGGTCCGCGCCTGACGCCGTCGCATATGCCGTAATTCCGTTACTGGCCATGGGCGACGAACGGTAGCGTGCGCTTCATGGCATCCGAAATTCACCAGATCTGCGATCAGTACGTCGACGACCTCGCCGCGGCACACCCCGTCCTGGCGACGGATATCGGCGTCGCGGGCCACGAGGAAGAGCTGACCGACTACTCGCCGGAGGGTCACGCCGCCCGCGCCGCGCTGGCTCGCCGTGCCCTTGCCGCGATCGAAGGCGCTACGCCTGCCGACGCGTCGGAGCGGGCGGCCAAGGCGGTCTTCACCGAACGTGTCGGGCTCGGCATCGAGCTGCACGAGGCGGGGCTCGAGCTCGCGAGCCTGAACGTGATCGCGAGTCCGGTGCATGAGATGCGGATGGTGTTCGACCTGATGCCGACCGCGGAGCCGGAGCACTGGCAGAGGATCTCGGCCCGGCTGGCCAAGGTGCCCGATGCGATGGACGGCATCCGCGCCGGGCTGCTCGCGGCGGCAAACGCCGGAAACGTGGCGGCGCTGCGGCAGGTCAGCAAGGTCGCCGAGCAGTGCGAAACCTGGGCCGGCCTGCATGGCAGCGCAGGCTACTTCGACACGCTCGTCACGGGCGCACGGCAGGTATCCGGGGTGCCCGAGTCGCTGCACGGCGAGCTCGAGCACCAGGCACGAGGTGCCCAAGAGGCATTTGCCGAGTTCGCCGGGTTCCTGCGGGCCGAACTGGCGCCGCTGGCCCCCTCGAAAGACGCCGTCGGTGAGGACATCTACCGGCTGTGGTCCCGATACTTCACCGGCGCGAACCTGGATCTGCGTGCGGCCTACGAATGGGGCTGGGAGGAGTTCACCCGGATCGAGAACGAGATGATCGAGATCGCGGGACGGATCAATCCGGGTGGGACTCTCGCCGACGCCGCGAAGGCGCTCGACGCCGATCCGCGCTATCGCATCGAAGGCCAGGACGCGCTGCGGGAGTGGATGCAACAGCTCTCCGATGACGCGCTGACGTCCTTGCGCGGTAAGCACTTCGACATTCCGGATGCGGTCATGGCGCTGGAATGCCTTATCGCGCCACCGGGCGGGCCCGTTGGCGCGTACTACACCGGCCCGAACGAGGACTTCACCCGGCCGGGGCGCATGTGGTGGGCGGTGCCTCCGGGCAAGTCGGAGTTCTCGACCTGGCGTGAGGTGACCACGATCTACCACGAGGGAGCGCCGGGGCATCACCTGCAGATCGCGACCTCGGTGTTCCAGTCGGCGACACTCAACCGGTTCCAGCGCATGATGGCGTTGACGTCCGGGCTTGCGGAAGGCTGGGCGCTCTATGCCGAACGGCTGATGCAGGACCTCGGTTACCTCTCCGACGACGGTGACCTTTTCGGCATGCTTGACGGGCAGCTCTTCCGCGCGGCGAGGGTGATCGTGGATATCGGTATGCACCTCGAGCTGCCGATACCGGCCGGGTACGGCTTCCACGAAGGTGAGAAATGGACCCCTGAGCTCGGGCTCGAGTTCATGCTTACGCGCACCGTCACCGATCCCGAGCACGTGCATGACGAGATCGATCGTTACCTCGGCTGGCCGGGGCAGGCCCCCGCCTACAAGATCGGTGAACGCCTGTGGCTGGCCGCGCGCGAGGACGCCCGGCACAGGCTGGGTGACGGGTTCGACATCAAGGACTTTCACACCAAGGCACTGCGGCTCGGCGGAATGGGCCTCGACACCCTCCGGGAGCAGCTCGCCGCGCTCGAGTAATTCGGTTGCCGCCCTCGGTAGTGTCGATGCCGTGAACCGAGTCTTCGTCGCCACCCGACCGCCGCGCTCCTCCAGCGGGGCGGTGTTTCGCGCCGGGCGGCCCTGACCGCGTGCGGTTTCGCTGCTGACTCTTTGCGAATGTGCTCCGCGTCGTCGTGTCCTCTTCCCTCGACGCTGGCTGTCGGTCGCGGCTTATCGGCTGCTGCTGGGCGGGCTGTTCGTGGTGTCGTTCTTGCTGCTCACGAGCGGTGTCCGGATCGCGAGGACCCCGGCCGTGGCCGGTCGGCTGCTGACGGTGGGTGCACTGCTCGCCGCTTTGCAGGCGAGCTTCTTCGCCTCGGTCACCCTTACGTCGGTCAGCTTGGCGATGATGATCACCATCGGGAGCGTGCCGGTGTTCGTCGGCCTGGCGAACTCGTTCCGGTCTCGACGCCTGCCCTCCGGTTCGACGGTCGCGACACTCGTCGCCGCGGTGCTCGGGCTGCTCCTGCTGACCTGGTCGCCGGTCGGGGTAACCGATAGTGTGCGGTTCGCCGGCGGGGTCGGCTGTGCGCTGCTTGCCGGTTCGGGTTCGCGGCCATGACCCTGCTCACGCGGCGGCAGGTCGACGGGCTCGACGCCCTGCATACGGCCGCGTTCGGGTGCTTGACCGGTGGCGCCTTACTGCTTCCGGTGGCGCTGGTCTTCGGCATGGCAATACCGCTGCGAGTGGAGCCACTCGTGGCCGCGCTGTCGGTGCTGCTCGAACCGTTGACCGCGACGCTGCTGGCCATGTCGTTCTTCGGTGACCGGCTCGGCGTCCTCGGGTGGTGGGCGCCGCGCTGCTGGCGGCGGCTCTCGCGGTGAGCCAACTAAGGCCCGAGCGGCTGGAGCGGTAGGCCGAGCATGCCCGGCTCAAAAATCGGACGACAGCGGGCGCGCTTCCGGCTAGATTCGGCGGCATGCATCGAGTTTTCCTCGTAACCCCACCGCCCCGCCGCTGAGCGGGGCGGTGCATTTCGCCGGGCGACACCTGGGGTCTTATTAATAAGTCGGGCTGTTCACATCGGGCATGTCACCTCGATCTTGCTTCTCACCTGCAGTCACTCGTCGCGAGCCACCCTCCGGACGGCCCCCCGCCGAATGACTTGTGGATAGCCCTCCAGGTCTAGCCGCCCGAGCCGGCCATTTGGCCATTCACAGCACGCTCCGCTTTGTCGTGCCCTTTTCACTTCGACGCTGGAGCGTTCCTCGATGTCTGCTGTTGTTCACGCGCGTGCCCGCGTCCGCGCGGCCCTGTTGTTACTCGCCGCCGGTGTGTGCTGGGGGACCGGCGGCCTCGCCGGTTCCGTACTCGTGCTGCGGGGCGGTCTGCATCCACTTTCGGTCGCGACCTACCGCTTACTGCTCGGTGGCGCCCTGGTGGTGCTCTTTCTGCTGGCCACTTCCGGTATCCGTCTTCGGTTCACGTCTCTCCTCGCGCGCAGGCTGCTCGCGGCGGGTGCGCTGCTCGCGGTGTTTCAGGCCAGCTACTTCGCGGCGGTGACGCTGATCTCGGTCAGCATCGCGACCATGGTCACGATCGGCAGTGTGCCGGTCTTCGTCGCGGTCGCCGGCTCGATTTCCGCTCGCCGTCTGCCGTCCGCGACCACGGTGCTGACGCTCGGTGGCGCGGTGCTGGGGCTGGTGCTGCTGACGTGGTCGCCGGTGCCCTGTTGCTGCCGATCGCTTACGGGCTCGGCATGTCGCTGCCGTGGCGGTTGGATGTGCTCGCGGCGGCCGGGTACCTCGGCACGGTCCCGACCGCGTTCGCGTATGCGGCTTACTTTCGCGGTCTGGTGAACTCCGCGCCGGTCGTCGCCGCACTGGCCGTGCTGGCGGAGCCGTTGACCGCGACGTTGCTCGCGGTGTTCTGGTTCGGTGACCGGCTCGACTGGGTGGGTTGGTGCGGTGCGGCGCTGATCGTCGCGACGCTGGCGGTGAGTCAGCTGCGCCCGAGGGGTGACACCGGCAGTGACCGGCCGAGGATCGCGAAGGGCCGTGGGTCGCCCGAGAAGTGGTAACTGCGCAGCACGTCGCCGAAGCCCAGCCTGCGGTAAAGCCGCCACGCCCGGCTGGGTCCTTCTGGCGTCGACAGCAGGACGCGCGGTTGCTCGACGTCCGCCAGCAACGCGAGCAGTAGCTCCTCGCCGATGCCGGATCCCTGGTACTGCGGGCGGACGTGGAGTTCGGTCAGCTCGAAGTAGTCGGTGAGCCAGCCGCTCGCCCGTCGCTGATCTTGCGCGAGCCCGTTGCGCACCTGCTCGTGCCACCACTGGCCGGGCATTCCGCGGTAACCGTAGGCGAGCCCGACCATGGTGTCGTCCGCGTCGAGTGCGGTGATGTTGCGCCACCCGTCGCGGAGCATGTGGGCCAGCCACATCGGTGCGCGCTGTTCCGCGGTGCCGTGCGGGTAGTTCATGGCGTGGGTGTAGATGGTGAGCGCTTCGGGCAGCCGCGCACGAAACTCGGTGGCCGAGAGCTGGACGTAGCGGATGGTTTTCGACGACATCGCGGTCACGGACCGTCCTCCTCGCTCGCTCAGGGCACGCCCCGGAGTGTACTGCGCGACCGGCACCGCGCATGGGGTAATCGGTGTGAGGAGCGCATAGGGAGCCCCGCCGGCGTCCAGGCGGCACCAAGGTGCCATGAGGTGCCTATATGGCACCCGGGGCCACCTTCGGCTCCCTGGGCTCGCCAGTGCGCACCCACCGCGTTCGTGCAGCCACTACCGCGGAGAAGGGCCGCCATTCGGCTCGTGAGGCGTCGAACACAGTGGCGACTTTCCGCGGCTAAGGGTTGAGCCGGGCTCGATCGCGCGCTACTCTCGAGGTAGTTCGAACATATGTTCGGCTTCGGTCAGGGGAGGCCCGGCGGCGTGACGGGGGAAGCGTCCGCCGCCGGGCGCCACGACGTCGAGGGAAGGGGAATGTCATGAGTGCGGTCGTCACCCAGCCTCCGGCGGTCCCGGTCGCGTTGTCCCTGCTCGCGCAGGCGCGGCGCGGCCTGGCGGAGGCCGAGTGGGATCTCGATCCGGTGGAACGTTTTACCGCCGCCTACTCGTCGGCGTTGCGTGCGGCGGCGGCCGTACTCGCCGCGCGGGGGCGCCCGCATCGTGGCCGTGCGCGGCCGACGAGCGTATGGGTGTTGCTGGAGTCGGCGGCGCCGGAGCTGGCGGAGTGGGCGAGGTTCTTCGCGGCGCATTCGGGCATGCAAGCGGCGGCGCAAGCCGGTATCAGCAGCAGGATCGCGACGCGCTCCGCCGATGATCTGCTCCGGCAGGCATGGCAGTTCACCGGGCTCGTGGAGCGGTCCGTCCGGCCATCGCGGTCATCAAGGTCTTTGAGGACCGCTTGATGTCCGAGCAGGTCCTCATCGACCACGGCCGGCTGCTCGACGCGCTGCGGATCGAGGTCGATCTGGTGATCGATGCGGGGCAGCATGCGCAGTACGACACCAGAATCCCGGCCTGTCCCGGGCTGACCGTCGGCGAGACGATGCGGCATCTGGGCAGTGTCTATCGGATGGTGGAGTCGTGGTTGCTCGACGGCAAGCGGCCCGGCGAGTGGCAGCGCGAGCCCGCGCCCGGTGAGCCGGTGGCGAGCTACTTGCGCAACGGGTTCGACGCCCTCGTCGGCGAGTTCGAGTCCCGTGATCCGCACGCGCCCGCGGGGACGTGGTGGCCACGGGATCAGACGGTGGGTTTCTGGCGGCGCCGGATGGTGCACGAGACCACGATCCATCGCACCGATGTGCAAGGCGCGGCGGCGCTCGTGGTCACCGAGGTGGACGCGGACGTCGCGCTGGACGGCATCGACGAAGTGCTCCTGCTGTGGTTCGGGCATCGGCTCGGTGTGCTGGGCGTCTCGGGGACGCGGGAGGGCTCGGTCGCGGTGTGCGCGGGTGAGCAGGTGTGGTTCGCCCGCGCGGGCCCGTCGTACGCCGAAGCCAGGCGGGGAGACGAGTCGGATGTGGCGGTCGCGGACGCGCGGGTGAGCGGTTCGCCGATGCAGGTCTACCGCTGGCTGTGGGGCCGGATCGCGACCAACCAGGTGACCACGGATGGTGATGACGACGCCGTCGCGCAACTGTGGGCGTTGCTGCGGCTGGCGACCCGGTGAACGCGGCGCACGCTTGTTTCGGCGGCGTTGCCGGGTATCCGAAGCCGTCAGTTGCGGGAAACACCATGTTCCTCGGGTGGCAATAACCGGCGGGCACAGTGGAAAGCATGCAGCAGCGTGACGACACAACGAGTGCGACGAGAGGCGAGCGGGCCTCGTGGCCGACGGTGCATGCGGCGCCCGGGACCGCCGAGGTGACGTGGCGGATCCGGGTGCGGATGGCGGATCGGCCGGGCACGCTTGCCAGGCTGGCGATCAGGCTCGCCGACCTCGGCTGCAACGTGCTGGGCCTGGCGGTGATTCCGGTGCCGGACGGCGTGCTCGACGAGATCATCGTGCGCCCGCCGGTGGGCTTGAGCAGTGCCGACCTGGTCACCGCCATCAGCGCGGAAGGCTGCGAGTGCTCGACGGTGGCGTCCGCCGACGTCCGCGACCTCGCGGACTCTGCCACGTCGACCCTTGCCTCGGCCACCCGCGCCGTCAACGAACCGGCTCGGTGTGCCGACGTGATCCGCGATGTCCTCGCCGCCGACATGGTGACGGTGGTCGCGGTGTCCGAGGCGAATCCGTCGCGGTCGGAAGGCGGTCATCGGGCCGTCATCACGGTAGGCGGGCAGGCCATCGTCATCCGGCGCCGGTGGGCCCCGTTCGCCGATGTCGAACTGGCCAGGGCGCGCGCCCTGCTCGGGCTGCTCACCGCGGCGGAGGCGAATGTGACGGCGCCGGTCGCGGTGACCTGCGACGACGGTTCGGCGGTGGTTCTCAGGGGCGGCAGGCCGGCCGACTCGGCAGCGCTGTCCGCGCTACACGCCCGATGCTCGATGGAGACGCTGTTCCAGCGGTATCACACGGGAACGCGCACCGTGCCACGCCGCTGGCTCCATCGGTTGCTGCTGCCGCCGCGCGGGATCAGCGTGCTCGGTGTGTGCGGCAAGGATGTGGTGGCGCTTGGTCAGCTCATCCCGTCCGGCGTCGCCGACACGGCGGAGTTCTCCCTGCTGGTCGAAGACTCCTGGCAGCGCAACGGGCTGGGCACCGCCCTGCTTGCCCGGCTGAACGTGATCGGCGCGATTCGCGGGTACCGCACGATTGTCGCGCTGTGCTTGCCCACCGAGGATCGGGTGATCCGGGCGGCGCGCCGAGCCGGACTGGCCACCACCACATCCGAGGAGAACGGGCAGTTGCGGGTGAGCATCGCCACCAGCGCCGGCCTCAGCGCGCTGTCACCAGGCAGGCGGACGATCCCGGTGGGGCGTTAGGCAGTGTCGAGCGGTCGCCGCCAGGGCCACCTGATGGCACGGGCGAGGCGATCCCTGCGGTCGGGGCGGTCACGGCGGACCCGGTCGATGAAGAGCGTGCCGTTCAGGTGATCGGTCTCGTGCTGCAAGCACTGTGCCAGCACACCTTCGCCGTCGACCACGACCGGCTCATTGCGCAGGTCGACCCCTCGCACCACGGCGTGAGTCGCGCGTACGACGGGGAAGCGCAGTTCGGGGATCGACAAGCAGCCTTCGGCACGCTCGCGGGCCTCGTCGGAAAGCTCCACGATCTCCGGGTTGAGCACATAGCCGATCACACCGTCGACGTGATAGCTGAACGCTCGGAGGTTCACCCCGATCTGCGGCGCCGCCAGGCCGGCCCGCCCTGGCACCTCGACGGTATCGAGCAGGTCTGCGACCAGCGTCTCGGTCGTCATGTCGAACCGGGTGATCGGCTCGGACACCGTCGTGAGCACCGGATCACCGAAGTACCGCAGATCGCACACCGCCATCGGCTGCTTCCTTCCTGATGTCGCTCGACAGACCCGTAGATCGCGGATACCGAGCCCAATGTGGCGTTGGGTACCTGTTCCGTAGCCAACGCCACATTGGGCTCACCGTCGCGGTCAACTCCGTGCGCGTCAGATCAAGAAGTCCGGCTGTAGTCCTACCCGCGCAGGCGCATCCCTTGCGGCGTCTCGCGGAATCCCGCCTCGTGCAGCACCGTGGCGAGCTCCGACGACAGCGCATGCTCGCCGTCGGCCCGTTTGACCACCAGCGGCCCGATCCGCCCGGAGCGGACCAGATCGGCGATGGCGCCCGCCGCGATGCGCAACCGGCCGGGGTCGTCGGTGAACGAGAGCAGTGATCGGCCACCCCGTTCTAGGTACAGCACCGGACTGCCCGCCACAAGGGCCACCACTGCGCCTGCTTTGCGTGCCGGACGGTGTGGTGTCTTGCCAACGGGCACGGGCCACCGCAGCGCGGCACCGTAAGGCTGCGCGGGATCTGATGCGGCGAGCACGACGGCTTCGCCCGTACCTGGCAGCGGGTCCTGCTCGGCGAAGGAGCGCAGTCGGTCGACCGCGCCCAAGGCCGCGAACTGGGCGGCGCCCAACCCTTCGACGACGTAGCCCCTGATCACCTGCCCGGAGTCCGCCATGCCGCGCAGCACCTGGTAGCCGGTGAATCCGCCGGTCACCCGCTCGGTGTCGAGCGCGCCTCGGGTCAGCACGCCGTGCCGTTCCAAGAACGACTCGGTGCGGGCATGGGCCCGGCGGGTCGGGTCGGTCTCGCGTTCCGGCACCAATGACCACCGCCCCGCGACCGTCGGCGGCCCCGATACCGACGGCATCGCCGGACGGCCCGCGCGCAGCCGGGCGTAGCGGCCCCTCGGCGCCGAACGGCGTGGCCGGTGGGTGCCGCCGCCCGAGACCAGGGCGCGCAGTCCGGCGAT
>WHSS01000028.1 GCA_009379975.1 Actinophytocola sp. | reverse complement strand
TAGATGCGCCACGGCCTGATGCAGCTTGACCGAGACCAGCACGATGTCGTCGAAACCTGGCGCGGCACCGACATCGTCCGCGGTGTCCGCCTCGCCGTCGGCGGTCCGGTACGCCTTCCAGCCGCCGACGACCTGACGGCCGTCCGTGGCGCGTGCGGGCTGGGCGATTCGCAGATCGGGCACCGAAACCGAGCCGAGCGCATGGGCTGCCCACAGCGTCTCGGCGGTGTCGGTCACGGGCCGCAACTCGATCCGGCCGCTGTGCCATCCCCGGTGGATGCCGGGTGGCCGCAGCTCGTCCGCGGTCACGCCGAACGCCGCGCACACGCGTTGCGGGGGTCGTTCGATCGTGGCAGTCACAGCCGAAACGGTACCCGATCGGGTGGGAGCTGAAAGACGCTGAACGCGGCACCAAGGTGCCATGGGGTGCCTATTTGGCACCCACGGCCACCTTGGGCTCCCCGCCGCTGCTCCGAGACGGGACGAATCGGGCGGGGTGGCGCTTTACCCGGGGCGCGGCGACCTTAAGCTGGTGGCGCTCGGGCAGGTGCACCTGCCCGCGTTCTTGGCCCGAGGGTCGTCGCGGGGGTCCCCGGGTCAAGCGCCACCCCGCACCCGCCCGGGCGTGCAGCCACTAGCGCTGAAAGACGCTTCAGTCCGTTCAGTTGGAGTGAGTGGCCCTTTCAGTCCGTCTAGCGGACTGAAGGCGTCTTTCAGCGCGTGTGGGTCAGTACGTCGGCAGGCTCGGGTCGATTTGCTTTGCCCAGGCCAGCACGCCACCGCCGAGATGCGTCGCGTCGGCGAAGCCCGCCTGGTGCAGCGCGGCGAGTGCTTCGGCGGAGCGGGCACCCGACTTGCAGTGCAGCACGATCGGCTTATCCTGCGGCAGCTCCGACAACGCCGCGCCCGACAGGATGCGGTCCTTCGGGATCAGCGTCGCGCCGTCGATCTTGACGATCTCGTACTCGTGCGGCTCCCGGACGTCGATCAGCTCGAAGTCCTTGCCCGCGTCGAACATCGCCTTGAGTTCCTCGGGCGTGATCGTGCTGCCCGCCGCGGCCTCGGAGGCCTCGTCGGAGACCACACCGCAGAACGAGTCGTAGTCGATCAGCTCGGTGATCTTCGGGGTGTCCGGGTCCTTGCGGATCTTGACCTCGCGGTAACGCATCTCCAGCGCGTCGTAGCTGATCAACCTGCCGAGCAGCGGCTCGCCGATCCCGGTGAGCAGCTTGATCGCCTCGTTGACCATGATCGAGCCGATCGATGCGCACAGCACGCCCAGCACGCCACCCTCGGCGCAGGAAGGCACCATCCCCGGCGGCGGCGGCTCGGGATAGAGGTCGCGGTAGTTGAGGCCCCTCCCGTCCGGCGCGTCCTCCCAGAAGACGCTGACCTGGCCCTCGAACCGGAAGATCGAACCCCATACGTAGGGCTTACCGAGGATCACGGCGGCGTCGTTGACCAGGTACCGGGTGGCGAAGTTGTCCGTGCCGTCCAGGATCAGGTCGTACTGGCCGAGGATGTCCAGCGCGTTGTCGTTGGTCAACTGCTCGGTGTGCACCACGACGTTGACGAACGGGTTGACCTCGGCCACCGACTCCTTGGCCGAGATCGCTTTGAGCTTGCCGATATCGGACTGCCCGTGGATGATCTGCCGCTGCAGATTGGACTCGTCCACGACGTCGAAGTCGATGGTGCCGAGCGTGCCGACACCCGCGGCGGCGAGGTAGAGCAGCGCCGGGCTGCCGAGCCCGCCCGCGCCGATCACCAGGACCTTGGCGTTCTTCAGCCGCCGCTGCCCGTTGACCCCGACATCTGGAATGATCAGGTGACGGCTGTAGCGGGCCACCTCTTCCTTGGTGAGCTCGGCGGCCGGCTCAACCAGCGGCGGGAGTGTGCCTGACATTCATTCCTCCAGATATACGCACCATGAGTCCTATTCATAAGTCGGGCCATTCACCACGGACATGTCACCTCGATCTCGCGTCTCACCTGCAGTCGTTGTGAATAGCCCTCCAGGGGCAACGCGCCTTTGCTGCGGCGTCACTGTCCATTACAACGCTGGTGCGGCTTCGTCTCTTCCATCGTTCTACGACAGCGCCGCAGAGTCCACATCATGGTGTGCGGGTCCACATGCTGGACCGCAGCGAAATCGGCCGGGAGGGCTGTTCACAAGTCATTCGGCGGGGGCCGCCCGGAGGGTGGCTCGCGACGAGTGACTGCAGGTGAGAAGCAAGATCGAGGTGACATGCCCGATGTGAACAGCCCGACTTATGAATAAGACCACAGTCAGCGCGCCTGCGGGTTGGGCCATGCGTTCGGCTTGCAGACCTTACCGTCCTTCGGCACCGCGGCGTAGTTGCTCGGATCCGCCTGGTTCAGTTTCGCCACGTAGTCGTTGGCGACCCCGAAGGTCTGCTGCATCATCACCGGCGCGAGCCGGTCGTCGCGAGGGCAGCCGATGTGCCCGTTGCCGAGCGCGTGGCCGACCTCGTGGTTGATCGCGTACTGCCGGTACGACCCGAGATCCGCGTTGAACGCCTTCGCCCCTCGCACCCACCGCGACAGGTTGATCACTACCCGGTTGTTGCTGCGCCGGTAGCACGAGGACTCGTATTTGATCGTGAAGCCACAGACATCCGGCCGATGGTTGGTCTCGGGCGAGGTCAGGCTGATCCGGAAGTCCGCCGCATCGGCGTCATCGACGCGTTGCAGGGACACCGTCCCGTCACTGGTCCAGCCCCGGGGATCCGACAGCGTCGCCTCCACCATCGTCCCGAACGCGTCATCGCCGCCGTAGCTCGACGGGTCGATGCCGTCCTCCACCTCGACGGTGTACTTGTACAGTTCCCCGCTGTCGCCGACGCGCTTACCGGAACCGGGCACCATATGCCACGTCCCCTCGCCCTCCTTGGTGAACTTGCCGCCCTTGGGCAGCTTCGCCGTGGGGATCTCGAGATCGGCGGGTTCAACCGGCTTCTCGGTCGCGACCGGATCGTCCCGCGCCAGGTCGGCATCGCTGGTGGCCGTGTTCGATGATCCAGCAGGCAACGACGATGTGCCGCCCTCGCGGTCGTCCTTACTCGAGTCGAACACCACGATCAGGGTGAGCGCGAGCAGGACCGGTAGCGCATAGGCACGCCAACCGTAGTTGCCCAGCACCTTCGACAGCTTCGACTTGGGCTTGCGGGATAAGGCGTGGCTACCGCCGGACGAGGGGGGCGGCGTGGCGTCCGGGCGCCAGGACGCCTCCAGCGGCTCCCCACCGGTACGCCTGCCACCGGGCCGATAGCGATCCTCGGCCGGGGGCGCTGGGATAGGCAGGCGCCGCACGTCACGGGGGCGCCGCGGCGCGGCCCCGGCAGGCTCATCGGCGAAAACGTCCGGTTCGGCGGTGCGGCGCGGCGCGCGCGAACGAGGGCGTTCGCCGCGCGCACGATCCGACAGCCGATCCACGGGTTCAGCCTGCCACACTCGCGGTTGGGCGACTCGCCAGCCGGCAGATGGGGCCCGCCGCCAGGCGGGTCGCGGCTGCCGGCTTACCGCCGGCACCGAGCGTGGCTTTCCAGAAAGAGTTTCCTGGCGAGTCGACCAGAGCTTCAGGTATATCAGCGGTTCTGGTCCCCGGCCGACAGGCTGATACGACGGGACGATGGGTCACCCATTCGGCGGAAGCGTTCGCCATCGATCCGCCGCGACGGCTTGCCACATGCTCAGCACGGCGCGCGCGACCGCTGCGGGTTGCTCCATCTGTGCGACATGGCCGGTGTTCCGCAGCATCAGCAGTCTGCCTTGCGGCAGCAGTCGCACGGTGCGCGCCGCCTTGCGTGCCGAGATGACCCGGTCCTGAGTACCCCAGACGACCAGCGTCGGCGCGGCCACCTCACGCAGCACCGACCACAGCGATCGCGACCCGAACGCGAACCAGTCACGGATGATGCCCGCCGTGCTGCGGTTGAGCGCGGGCAATGCCCAGGACAGGCCCAGCCGGGCGCCGTGCTCCTCGGCGAGTTCGGCAAGTCGCTGCTCCGAGAACGTGCTGGGATCGGCGAAACACAGGTCGATGACCTGCTGGGCGCGCTGCCGGGGGGTGAGGGCGGCCAGCTGCCTGCGCGCCGGCCTGCCGACGATCGGCAGCAGCGCGAGCGCGACCCTCGGGTCCGACAGCCTGCGCGGGTGCGGCCGCAGGTCCGGCACCGCGGGCGAGATCAAGGTCAGCGTGCGGACAAGCTCCGGCCTGCGGGCGGCGAGTAACGCCGCGACCGCTCCCCCCATCGAATTGCCGAACAGGTGTACCGGGCCTGCGCCGAGGCCGTCGAGGTAGCGCGCCACCGCATCGGCGTGCGAGGTGAGCGCGAAGTCGAAGGCCGGATCCGGTTCGGAGAAGCCGAAGCCGGGCAGGTCGACCGCGACGCCCTTGCCCCACGGCGCCAGCAGACCGCCGAGATCGGTCCAGTTCGTCGACGATCCGCCGAGACCATGCAGGTAGACCGCCATCGGTGCGTCCGGCGGGGAGAGTGCGGGGTCGGTCCGCCGCACGTGCAGCCGGACGCCGCCTGCCTCTTCACAGTCGCCATCCCAGGCCGGAAACGCCGTGTCGAGCGTCGGGAGTTCGGTGGCCGTTGCGAGCGGCGGGACCTCGCCGCCGCCGGGTTCGGATGCGTCAACCTGGGTGTCGGACATCTTCCCAGAATGACCTAGGCCGCCACGGAACGCTAACCGTGGCTTCCGGTGCGGGGTTACCGCCGGGTACGGTCTAAGGCGATTCACCCAGCAGGAGGAGATGAGCATGACCGAGGCAGCGAGACTACCGGGGACGGGCCGGCTACAGCAGCTGGGCCGGGGCGTCCGGCTGCCCAAACGCAAACGGCGTGCGCAACTGCTGTCCGTCGCGCAGGATGTCTTCTCGGCCAACGGCTATCACGCGACGGCGATGGACGAGATCGCGGAACGGGCAGGCGTCTCGAAACCGGTGCTCTACCAGCACTTCCCTGGCAAGCTCGAGCTCTACATCGCGCTGCTCGAAGCACACGTCGACGAGCTGGTGGCCGCCGTAGCGACGGCGCTCGAGTCCACATCGGATAACAAGCAGCGGGTGAAGAACGCGGTCGGCGCCTTCTACGACTTCGTCAACACCGAGACCGGCGCCTACCGCATGGTCTTCGAGTCCGACCTGCGCGGCGAGCCCGCCGTGCAGTCCGCGGTAGACCGGGCGACCTCGGCCAATGTGGCGGCGATCACCAAGACGATCACCTCGGACGCGGGGCTCGACGAGGACAAGGCCCGGCTGCTCGCCTCGGGGCTGGTCGGGATGAGCCAGGTCAGCGCGCGGTTCTGGCTCGACAACAACGACACCGTCAGCCGGGACGAGGCGGTTTCGCTCATCGCGACGCTGGCGTGGCGCGGCATCGGCGCCGGCTTCCCGCTGCAGCACTGACGAGCACCGGCACCCGGGTCAGCGGCCCGCCGGAGGGTGCTGCTCACCCCGGTCCGGGCCCTCGGTTTCCGCAGCGGCGTCCGCGGCGGCCTCGGCGTCACTGTCGACCGGTACCTGCTTACGGGCGACCACGACCAGCACGACGATGATGATCAGCGGGCCCAGCACGAGCAGCCACTCGTCCCAGCCGCCCTGGTGCATCAGGATCACGCGGCCGGCCAAGTTCATAGGGGCACCCTTAGCCCGCGACAGACGCGTCCAGAGCCTTGCCCACCAACGCCACGATACGCGAGTTGACCTCGACGGCGCGTTCGTACATCAGCATGTGTCCCGCCCCCGGATAGAGCACGAAATCGGTGGCGGGCAACTCGTCCGCGATCGCCCTGGCGTGTTCGACGGGGCACAACCGGTCCCGGTCTCCCACCATCACGACCGTCGGCTTGTCCCGCAACGCACCCAGGGCGACGCGCCGGTCATGGGCGAAGATCGCGTCCAGGTAGCCCCCAACGCTCGCCGGATGCGCCGCGAGCGACTGCCGCACCGTCGCGAGGACGTGGGCCTGCTTGGCTTTCTTGCCGAACACCAGCCACCGTGCGGCCGGACTGAGCACGCGGGGATTACCGGGCAGTGTGCCCTTCTTCCGCCGCTGAAGCAGCGAGCGAAGGATCGGCTCGACACGCGGCACGCTGCGGCCGAGCGCGCCCTTCAGGCCGAGGCTGATGCGGTGCATATTGCCGGACGAGGTCGCGACGAACGCCACTCCCGCCACGCGGCTGTCGACGAGTCCGGGGTGCCGCTCGGCCATGGCCATCAGGGTCATGCCGCCCATCGAGTGACCGACAAGCACGATCTTGCCCTCCGGCACGCGGTCGGCGATGAGCTCGGCGAGGTCGTCGGCGAGTTGCTCGAGGGTGCGGGTTCCGGCGAGCGCGGGGTCCGAGCCGCCGTGGCCGCGGTGGTCGTAGCGCAGGACCCGCACATTGGTGGGCAGCGCATCGACGCTGACGTCCCAGCAGGTGTGATCCTGCGTCCAGCCGTGGACGAACAGCACGGTCACGCCCGAATCAGCCGGGCCGGTATCCCGCACCAGCAGTGTTGTACCGTCGCGCGTCATGAAACGTGAGTTGTCACCACGCTCCGCCTCGGCAGCCTCTCGCCGGGCCGTCGGTCGCATCGAGCCACGTTGCTCAACGATGCTCACCATGCACCACCGCTCCGTCTCGCCAATTGGTGTAACCAATGGTAACAGTTACTTCTTGGTAGCATGACCATCATGCCCGATGGTGTCAAGCGCAACCGCAAGGAGCCGGGAAGCGCCGGCGATGCACGCCGCGACCGCTGGAAAGCACACCGGGTCGCGCGACGCGCGGAGTTCGTGGAAGCCGCGCTGCGTGCCCTCGACAAGCACGGCATCGAGTTCGGCATGGAGGACGTCGCGGGCGAAGCCGGTGTCACCAAGCCGGTGCTGTACCGGCACTTCACCGACAAGGCGGACCTGCACCTCGCGCTCGGCCAGCACGGCACCAAGATCCTGTTCAACCGGCTCATGCCCGCACTGAACAACGAACTGGCGCCGGTACCCCGCATCCGCAGCGTGATCGATGCGTTTTTCACCACGATCGACGAATACCCGAACCTGTACCGGCTACTCGTGCAGGGCAGCCACACGGGCGATCGCGGGCCCGACACCGACATCGTCAACGAGGACAAGGAACTCATCGCGACCTCGGTGACGGCGGTACTCGGTGACTACATGCGGGCGTTCGGCCTCGACTCCGGCGCCGCCGAGCCGTGGGCACACGGGGTCGTCGGGCTGGTGCAGAACATCGGCGAGTGGTGGCTCGGCCGCCGGTCCATGGGCCGGGACAGCGTGGTCGAATACACCACGCAGATCATCTGGGCCGCGATCGACGGCGTGCTCCGGCAGAGCGGCATCACCGTCGAACCGAACAAGCCGCTGGAGATCAACAAGATCATCCAGATGTCGGACGCCCTTGCCAACGCGGAGTTGCGCGCGATCGACGGCGGCGCTTGAGAACGCGCCCCGTGCGCTGAAAGACGCCTTCAGTAAAGCGCCACCCTGCCCGATTCATCCCATTCCATACTGGCAGCAGCGGAGCCCAAGGTGGCCTTGGGCGCCATATAGGCACCCAAGGCCACAGTGGGCTCCGCCCGGAAACTACGCGCAAAATCCACCGGAGGCGAGGCCACCGAGTTAGTGCGGTCAACATACGTCTTTCAGCTGGCGAAGCCGACCTTCCTGGCGTCGGCGGGTGCGATCTCGACGTAGGAGATCCGGTGAGCGGGAACGAGGAACCTGCGGCCCTTGTCGTCGGTCAGGCGCAGAATGCCATCCGAGGAGCCCAGCGCGTCGGAGACCAATGTGTCGATCTCATCGGCCTTGGCGTCACTCGTGACGACCAGCTCGCGGGGAGTCTCCTGAATGCCGATCTTGATCTCCACGCACGTCCTCCTGATTAGCGATGTATTGCTTGATGGGCCCAGGCTATCCCAGGCTCAGCCGAGGCCGAGCGACTGCATGCGCTTGTGGTGCTTCTGTTGCAACCTGCGGAACAACCCGGCTATTCCGGAAAGGTCACCCGAGCCCGTCACGATCAACTCGGCCAGGCCGTCCCGCTCGGCGACGACGTACTGCGCCTGGGTCAAGGCTTCCCCGAGCAGCCGGCGGCCCCACAGCGCGAGCCTGCCGCGGACGGTGCTGTCCGCCGCGATCGCCGCGGCGACCTCCCGTTCCGCGAAGGCAGCATGCCCGGTGTCGGCGAGCACCGCGAGCACCAGCTCACCGGTCTCCTCATCGAGCCAGGTCGCGATCTCCCGGTACAGGTCCGCGGCGAGCCCGTCCCCGACGTAGGCCTTGACGAGGGACTCGAGCCAGGATTTCGGCGCGGTCGAGGCATGGAACGCGTCGATGTGCCGCACGAACGGCGTCATCGCGTCTTCCACCACGACACCGCGGTCGGCCAGATGCCGCTCGAGCAGTTCGTAGTGCCCGATCTCGGCGGCCGCCATCGACGCCAGCGCCGCCCGGCCCGCCAGGCTCGGCGCCGTCCTGGCGTCCTCGGCCATCCGATCGAATGCGGAAAGCTCGCCGTAGGCGAGCACCCCCAGGAGATCCCTCACGCCCGCGCTGATGGGGCTGTCCTCGCCACGCTCATCGACCACAACGCACACCCTATCGTCGTCGGGCGGACTCCGATCGCGACAGCGACCCGCATCACGAAGCCACGCCGCGACCTGCTAAGGCGCACCGACCCCTTGCCGCACCGCCCCTACGGGTACACTCCGAAGTGGATAACCATCGCATCGCCCACGGCGTGACCTCGGCGGATTCGAAACTTCCCGCCGACACCGGACTACGTGGAGGCCGGTGCGAGGTAAACGTGCGTGCACAGCCTGGATCCAAGCGCGGTCCCAAATCGACGACATCACTGTGCGCGCTGGACAAGAGAGGCGATCAAGCTTGACCACAGGCACCAACCCCCAGGGTGTACCGGATCCGGTAACGCTCGAACATAGCGAAGCCGGCGTCCCGGCGACCGATCCGTCCCACCCGCTGCAAGCTGGTGCACCGGTCAGCCCGGAAGCACCGCTGTTCTCCGAGTTCGATATCGAACCGGAAATCATCCGCTCGCTGACCGAAGCGGGCATCGAGCGCACCTTCGCGATCCAAGAACTGACCCTGCCGCTCGCCCTTCAGGGCGAAGATCTCATCGGTCAGGCCCGCACCGGCATGGGCAAGACGCTGGGCTTCGGCGTACCGATCCTGCAGCGCATCACGCGGCCCGGCGACGGCACGCCGCAGGCGCTGGTCGTGGTACCGACCCGCGAGCTGTGCCTGCAGGTCACCCATGACCTGCACGACGCGGGCAAGTATCTCGGCATTCGCACGCTGTCCATCTATGGCGGGCGGCCGTACGAGCCGCAGATCGAGGCCCTGCGCAAGGGCATCGACGTCGTCGTCGGCACGCCGGGCAGGCTGCTCGACCTGGCCGAACAGCGCCACCTGGTGCTGGGCAAGGTCGGCGCGCTGGTGCTCGACGAGGCCGACGAGATGCTCGACCTCGGCTTCCTGCCCGACATCGAGCGCATCCTCCGGATGGTGCCGACCCAGCGGCAGACCATGTTGTTCTCGGCGACCATGCCGGGCCCGATCATCACGCTGGCGCGGACGTTTTTGACCAAGCCGACCCACATCAGGGCGGAGGAGCACGACCAGAGCGCCATCCACGAACGCACCACCCAGTTCGTCTACCGCGCGCACTCGCTGGACAAGCACGAGCTGGTCGCTCGGGTGCTGCAGGCCAAGGACCGCGGCCTGACCATGATCTTCACCCGGACCAAGCGGACCGCGCAGAAGGTCGCCGACGAGCTCGTCGAGCGCGGGTTCGCCGCGGGAGCGGTCCACGGCGACCTCGGCCAGGGGGCGCGCGAGCAGGCGCTGCGCGCGTTCCGTTCCGGCAAGATCGATGTGCTCGTCGCGACCGACGTCGCCGCACGCGGCATCGACGTCGAGGACGTCACGCACGTGATCAACTACCAGACACCGGAGGACGAGAAGACTTACGTCCACCGGATCGGCAGGACGGGCCGCGCCGGCAAGACCGGCATCGCGATCACCCTGGTCGACTGGGACGACACGCCTCGCTGGAAGTTGATCTCGGACGCGCTCGGTCTCGACATTCCCGAGCCGCCCGAGACCTACTCCACCTCCGAACACCTCCGCTCCGACCTCGGCATCCCCGCGGACGCGAGTGGCAGGCTCCCGGCGGCGGAGCGGACCCGCGCCGGACTGTCGGCCGAGCGGGAGGAAGACTTCGGCGGCAAGCGCCGCGGCGGGCCGTCCCGCTCCGGTTCCGCCAAGGGCGCGCCCCGCAAGCGCACCAGAGGCGGCAGCGGCGGTAACGGTGGCGGCCGTTCGGCGGCGGAGGCACCGGCGGCGCGTGAGAGCAAGCCCGGTGAACAGGGCGAGAAGCGCAAGCCGCGTCGCAGGCGCCGCACCCGTGGCGGCCACGGTAACGGCGGCACCGGCGTTAATGGCGGTAGTGCCCGAAGCGCCGCGGCGGCAGGCAGCGAGGGTGGTCAGAACTCCACCGGAGCCGGCGCGGAGTGACCGGACGCCCGAATCGGCGCTCGCCGTGGACACGCCCGCGTGACAAGGGCATCGCCGTAACGATCATGCTCGCCGTCGCCGCCGCGGGCCTGCTGATCTGGGCGACGAGCGATAGATCGGCGACGCATTCGACGACCGCGGCCGCCCCGGAACAGCCGCTCGATCCGCCGTCGGAGATGCCGGCGAAGCTCACCGAACTGTGGCGCGCGGCCAGCGCGGCGACACCGGAACCGGTCGCGGCGGGCGCGACGGTGGTGACCGGCGACGGCGGCGCCGTGGTCGGCCGTGACGCGCTGACCGGCCGGCAGCGCTGGGCATATCAGCGTGATCTGCCGCTGTGCACGGTCGGCGCCGGCTTCTCCGACGCGGTGGCCATGTACTCGTCGGAGGGGCCGGTAGGCGCGGGGTGCAGCGAGGTCACCAAGCTCGACATCGACACCGGCGACCGGGCCGCCCAGCACAACGGCGACGCCCAGCCCGGCACCCGGCTGCTCAGCGACGACGAGCACCTGCTTGTTACCGGCGAAACGCTGATCAACGTGTGGTCCAGGGATCTGATCCGCACCATGGAGTACGGCACGGTGCCCGCGCCGGTCGAGCCGAACCGGCAGCCCAGGAGCGGGTGCCGCTACGGCTCGATCACCATCGCCGACGGCAAGGTCGGCGTGATCGAGCGCTGCCCTGGCGACGACGGGGCCCGGCTCACGGTCTTCGAAACCACGAACACCGTTGACGGCGAGACCCGCAGCGACGAGCCGAAGGTCCGCTTCAGCGAGGTGCTGCCGGATCAAGACGCGCGCGTCATCGCGATCGCGGGTAAGGCAGGCGACGAAGAGGACGAAGCCGACGCCGACTCCGACGAGACTGACGAGGACAAGGACGCCGAAGACCGGTTCCTGATCGCCGTCGCCTTCGAGGATCCGCAGCGCCTCATGATCTACGATGAGAAGGGCAAGCGGCGCGCGCAGTACGCACTCGACCTGCCGGAAGGCGAGTTGAGCGGCGATCCGGAGGATCAGGTCGTACCGGTGAGCCGCACCGAGGAGGGCATCCACTGGTTCACCGGCTCGGCGACCATCGCGCTCGCTGCCGACGATCTCATGCCGCAGTGGACCCTGCGCAGCACCGTTGGCCCCACCACGAGGTTCGCGGGGCAGACGCTGCAGCCCATCCGCGACGGCCTCGCCGTCATCGACGAGAACACCGGCAAGGTGCGGCGCACCGTCTCCGTCGACCGAGACGACTACCGCGGCCCGGTCACGCTGGGCTCTCTCGGCCCGGTTCTGCTCGAACAACGCGGCGAGACGCTCGTGGCGCTGCGGTGACGGCCGCCTCGCAGCTCAGCCCGCACGCCGCACGCCGCACCGGCCTGCCGGGGCCGTACGGGCCCATCGCCGCGCTCCAGGTTTCGGCGACGGCAGGCTCGACATGCTCAAGCACCGCTCTGCTGGTCCCCGGCTACACCGGTTCCAAAGAGGACTTCGCGCCGCTGCTCGACCGTTGTGCCGCCGCGGGCTTCGACACCATCGCGATCGACCTGCCCGGCCAGTACGAGTCGCCGGGCCCCCACGACCCGAGTGCGTACCTGCCGCTCGAACTGGGCGAGGTCGTCGCAGGCCTGGTGGAGCGGCTGGCGGGGGATGACAACCCGGTGTTGCTACTCGGGCACTCCTACGGCGGACTCGTCGCGCGCGGCGCGGTGCTCGCCGGCGCCAGGGTCGCCGGGCTGACGTTGCTGGCCAGTGGCCCCGCGAAACTGCCGGACGGGCCGCGTAAGCAAGCCCTCGAGCTGGGCGACGGCGTCCTGCGCGACGGTGACATCGCCGACGCGTATCAGGTGCGCGAGTCGGTCAGCGCGCGCAATCCCGGCTGGGCCGCGCTGCCCGTCGCGCTGAAGGAGTTCCTGCGTACCCGTTTCGTCGCGTCCAGCCCGGCCGGGTTACTCGGCATGGGCGAAGGCCTGCGCACCGAGCCCGACCGGGTCGATGCGCTGATTGCGGCGCTCGACGCGAACCGGACGCCGCGGCTGGTGATCGCAGGCGCAAACGACGACGCGTGGCCCGTAGCCGAACAACGCGACATGGCACGCCGCCTCGATGCCGAGTTCGACCTGGTGCCCGCCGCGGCGCATTCGCCCAACACCGAGCACCCCGATGCCCTGCTCGACGCCCTGCTGCCCAGGTGGCGGTCGTGGCTCGACATCCAGAGCGCTAGCCACATACCGTAACCGCCTTCACGTTTTCGTCGTTAGAGGCAGCGTCGCATGATCTGCGCATTACGACTTGAGAAGGGGGCCTTATGGGCCGCACTACCCGCACGACACGCGGCGTCATCGCCGCGGTGACGTCGACCGCACTGGCCGCCGCGATTCTCGTCGGCACGAGCACCGGAGGAGCAGAGGCCACCGTCGGCAGCGACTTCGGAGTCCAGCTGGTCACGGTGGATACGCCGACCAGGGAGCACAAGGAGAAGCTGCAGACACTCGGCCTCGACCTCACCGAACACGCCGGACACGACTTCGTCGAGGTGGTGCTGCACAGCGCGGCCGACGCCACCGCTCTGCGCGCGGCCGGGCTGACCTGGGACGTCCGCATCGGCGACCTGGCGAAACGTACCGCCGAGGTCAACCAGCTGACCGCCGAGTACGCCAAGGCCAACGAAACATCACCATTGCCAAGCGGGCGCACCGAGTACCGGACGCTGGAGGACTACAACGCGGACATGGCCCAGCTCACGGCCATCCGGCCGGAAATCGTCAAGCCCATCGAACTGCCGCACACCACCCTCGAAGGCAAGACCGTCCACGGCATCGAGATCGGCAAGGACGTGCACGAGGCCGAAGACGGCAGGCCGGTGTTCGTCATCATGGGCCTGCACCATGCTCGGGAGTGGCCCTCCGGCGAGCTGACCATGGAATTCGCCTACGACCTGGTATCCAACTACGGTTCGGACGACCGGATCACCGGGCTGCTCGAGAAAGCCCGCGTGATCGTCGTGCCGGTGACCAACGCGGACGGGTTCGAGAAGTCGATCAACGACGGCATGCTTGTCGACCTGCGCGAGATCGACAACGGCGACATCGCGTCCATCCTGGGAACGCCGGGTAACGCCTACAAGCGCAAGAACTGCCGCGTGGCCGACGGGCAAGAGCCGGTCGGGAACGAGTGCGCGCTCACCACGAGCAACGGAGGCTACGGCGTCGGGATCGACACCAACCGCAACTACGGCGGCCTGTGGGGCGGCCCCGGTGCTTCATCGGAGTTCCCGGACCCGACCTACCGCGGCGCCGGGCCGTTCTCCGAGCCCGAAACGCAGAACATCCGTGAGCTGGTGAGCGGGCGTCATGTCACGACCCTGGTCACCAACCACACCTTCTCCAACCTGGTGCTGCGGCCCAACGGCGTCAAGCCGGACACCATCGGCCCCGACGGTAACCCGGTCGGCCAGCCGCACGACGAGGAGCAGCTCAAGGCCCTCGGCGCGCAGATGACCGCGCAGAACGGCTACCGCAACATCCACGGCTGGGAGCTCTACGACACGACCGGCACCACGGAGGACTGGTCCTACAACGCCACCGGCGGGTTCGGCTACACCTTCGAGATCGGCGAGCACGAGTTCCACCCGCCCTACCCCGAGGTGATCGACGAATACCTCGGCGCGGGCGAGTACGAGGGCAAGGGTAACCGGGAGGCATTCCTGATCGCCCTGGAGAACGCGATCGACGAACAGACGCACTCGGTGATCGCGGGCAAAGCACCCGCGGGCACGACACTGCGGCTGCGGAAGTCCTTCTCGACGCCGACCTGGGAAAACTCGATCGAGGATTCGATCGACACCTCGATGGTGGTCGGCGAGAGCGGGAAGTACCGCTGGCACGTCAACCCGTCGACCCGTCCCGTTGTCATGGATCGCCAGTACCAGGTGCTCTCCGAGGAGCCGACCCGGTCGGAGACCTTCGAAGGCGCTGCCATCCCGCCCACCGAGCACGTCGATCACGAGTTCGAGGTGACCGAAGAAGGGGTCGACCTGATCGATGTGAGGCTCGACTGGCCGACGCCGGACGACATGGACCTCGAGGTCTACTACACCGAGGCGGACGGCAGCCTCACCGAGGTGGCGTCCTCCGGGAACTTCGTCAACGAGAAGGAGCGGGCGCTGGTACAGAACCCGAAGCCGGGAACCTACGTCTTCCGGGTGATCAACTACGCGTCGGTGAGCCCGAGTTACACGGTGACCGGGTCGTTGCACGAGGCCCACACGGAGACCGTGCCGCGAACGCTGGTGGAGAACTACACGCTTTCCTGTGAGCGGGACGGCAAGGTCCTCGACCAGGTTTCCGTCGTCGTCGACCGTGGCCAAGAGGTCAAGGGCAACCTCCGCCACTGCGGCGGCAGGAAGAAGTAACCAGCGAAGTTCACAGTGCTGTCGGGCGGCCGGTCACCGGCCGCCCGACAGCCTTCTTCTGACTACCTCAGGCCAGCCAGAACGCCCAGAGGGTGAACCCGGCGACCGCGAGGGCGCCGAGCAGGGTCACCGCGGCGAGCAGCCCCCGAACCCGGTCGGCCACGATGACGGCGCCGAGGGCGAGTGCCGCGGCGAGCACATGGGCGAGCACCATCATCGTGCCCGGCCCCCGCACGCCGAGGTCCGAGCCGAACATCTCGACCCCGAGCAACACGACGGCGAGCAGCACGAGACCGGCGGCCAGCGTGCCGGCCACACCGCGGAGGAGCCTGGCGCCGGCGCCCAACCGACGCGGCCGGTTATCGCCGCCTGCCCTGCTCAACGCCGGCTCCGCGTCCTCGTACTCGTACTCGTACTCGACAGTATGCGCACGCAATGAATCCTCCGCGTCTGGCCACCGGGCGCCAGCGTAGCCGCCCGGTGAGGTGCTGGCCGCCGTGCCCCGCGCGCTGAAAGACGCCCTCAGTCCACTGGGCCGAGCCGAATGTGGTGTTCGGTACCTATGCCGGGTACTCAAAGCCACATTCGGCTCGCCACGGGGTCCCTAGCGGCGCCGCCTGCGTATCGCCGCGGATGCCGCGAGCAACAGCGGGAACACGACCAGCTCGGTGCCCATCGCGGCCTGCTGCGGCTTGCCGTGCGGAGGCTTGTCGTGTGGGGGCTTGTCCTGCTGCTTCCCCTTCTTGGCCGGCGCGAGGTCCACCGGCTCCAGCGGTGGAACCGAGAGTCCGGCGCCGGAGAAGTGATAGACGTCGAAGCCACGGGTCAGGTCGTTGCCGTAGCCGTAGAACGAGCCGTCCTCGGCGATCCGGTTGGTCTTGAACGACCAGGTGTCCGAGTCGTCGAACACGTAGTTGCCGACCTCCCGCATCCCGGCGCCGTCACCGAGCCCGATCTCGAGCGGTGAGCCTTCGAAGTCGGCGAGCCCCGAAATGTCCAGCACCCGCACGCCCTGGCCGTACCAGGCGATGGTGAGCATCTCCTGGTCTTCGTGGATACGCAGCACGTGCGAGGTACACGTCGTGCCGTCCTGCGGCTGCACGGTCGGGATGAACCAGGTCCCGATCTTCTGCGGGTCCTGCTCGTTGTCGCCCGTGATGTCGTAGAGGTGCAGACCGCCGCCTGGGCATTCGACGCTGCCCGCCGCGCCGGCCCGCTCGTCGGTGACCACGACGACGTCCCGCTTCGTGCCGTCGGAACGGGTGAGCGTCACCGGATCCGCCTGATGGTGCACGTTGATCGCGGGATCGACGATCTGGCCGAACTGCTCGGGGTTCTCCGGGTCGGTGGTGTCCAGCACCAGCGTCTGCGACAACGCGGCCGAGTAGGCGCGGGTGCCGTCGGCGTTGAACGTGATGTCGTGCGACTCCGAGCCGAGCGAAGCCGGCACGAACGGGATCGGATAGTCCTGCACCTTGCGCGGGTTCTCCGGGTCCGACACGTCGTAGATCGTGATCGCCGGGTCGGTGCTGGTGATCAGGTCCGAGTTGGAGTTGTACAGGTAGTTCCCGCTCGGATGAATCGTCATGTTGTGCGAGCCCTTGGGCACCGGCAGGTAGCTCACGGTCTGCGGCTGCGTCGGATCGGTGATGTCCACCAGCACGGTCCCGGCGGCGTCGGCATCGAGGCCGAGGTCCTTCGCGCACTGTGAGTCCGCGCCCGCGGTGCCGAAGGTGCCGTCCGCGGTGTAGCTGGCCAGCACGCGGGTGCCGTTGCGCCATACCTGGATGTCACCCTGCGACACCTTGCAGTCGTACACGGCGGCGATGTGCGGCTCGGTCTCCTCGGTGATGTCGACGATCTGCATGCCGTTGCGCAGCGTGCCCGCCAGGGCGTATTCACTGCCGCCGAGTTTGACGAACTCGATGTCGGAGCCGTTCTGCGCGCCGCCCTCGACGTACTGCAAGTTGGCGACGGGCTCCATCTCCTCGCCCGCTCCGGTCTCGGCCACCTCGGCACCCCGGGTCGCGGTCGGCAGGTCGCCTTCGGCTTCGTGCGCCAGTGCGGCGGTGGCGGGTAACAGGGCTAGCGTGGCCGTCCCGGCGACGACCAGGGCAGCCCTTGCGATGATTCGTGACATGCAAGGCTCCTCGTGAGGGCATCAAGCACCGCACGGGTCACGCGCGGCGGACGGCACCGCCGTCAATTACCCAACGCGGCTGCGGCCGGCGAGTAACGCGAATGGGTGACACCACACATATCAGCGGTTGGGAGCTACGCCGGACCATCGCAGGTTGAGCGGAGGGTGAGAGGTATCTCGTCGAGAAGAGATCGATGGCGAAGGTCCCAGCGCTCCACAGTAATATCAGCGGTTCTCAGCCGCCGGCGATGAATCCTCGCACCGACTCGGCGACCAACTGCACCGCGATCGCCGCCAGCAGCAGGCCTGCGACCTTGGCCAGCAGCGTGATGCCGCTCTCCTTGATCAGCTTGATCAGCGCGCCCGCGAACCGCAGGCACAGGAACAGCACGATGTGGACCAGCAGGATCGCCGCCGCAAGCGCCAGATACGCGCCGATCTTGCCCTCTGCCTCGCGCACGAACACGATGGTCGCCGCGATCGCGCCCGGCCCTGCCAGTAACGGCGTGCCGGGCGGGTCGGTGATCACCAGCAAGGTGATCGCCGCGGCGGCGAAGACGCCGACGTCGAAGTACTCGGTCATGCCGGCTGTCCCGCCACCAGCGGTGCGCCGGTTGCCCGCGCCGTCAACTCCTCGAACACCTCGGGGTCGGTGAGCTCAGCGCCGAGCGAGATGGATTTGTTCGCGCCGTGGTAGTCGCTCGACCCGGTGGCCAGGAGGCCGAGTTCGGCGGCGAGTCCCCGCAGCCGCTGCCTGGTCTCGCTGTCGTGGTTGGGGTGATCGACCTCGACACCGGCGAGGCCGCAAGCCGCCAGTCCCTCGATGACCTCGGCGTTGACCGTCGGCCCGCGCGAGTACGCCCAGGGGTGCGCGAGCACGGTGACCCCGCCCGCCGACGCGATCATGTCAACGGCCTTCTCGACCGGGGTGTCGGTGCGGGGCAGGTAGTAGCCACGCCCGTTACCGAGGTAGCGCTCGAAGGCCTCGTTGACGTCGGCGACCTGTCCCGCTTCGACCAGCGCCCTTGCCAGGTGCGGCCTGCCGGCGGGCGCGTCATCGGCGAGGCCGGCGAACAGCGCGTCAGGGTCGATCGGCAGCCCGTCGGCGGCCATCCGATCGGCCATGAGACGCAGGCGGGTCCGACGCTCGGTCCGGAGCCGCTGCTGCTCGGCCACCAGTGCCGCCGAGGACGGGTCGAACTGGTAGGCGAGCAGGTGCACGCTGATCTGCCTGCCGTCGCCGTCATCGGATACGCAAGAGAGCTCGGCACCGGGGACGAGGGTCAGCGGGGCGGGCAGCGCGTCGGCCGCCTCCTGCCACCCCGCCGTGGTGTCGTGATCGGTCAGCGCGATGACGTCGAGCTCGGCCGCGACGGCGGCGCGCATCAGCTCGCTGGGGGTGTCCGTTCCGTCCGAGACGGCCGAATGGGTATGCAGATCTATGCGGCGGCTCACCGGAGCAGTCTCGCATGAGGGCTATTCACAAGTCGTTCGGCGGGGGCCGCCCGGAGGGTGGCTCGTGACGAACGACTGCAGGTGAGACGCGAGATCGAGGTGACCTGTCCGTAGTGAATGGCCCGACTTATGAATAAGACTCCTTGTCGCGACAGGCCGGTGCTACCCGACCTTTCGCTTACCACGCGCGGCGCGCTGCGCCTTGATCATCGAGAACCGCTCGGCCTGCTTCTTCTTGTCGCCGAAGACGAGCTCGGAGATGCTGTCGTAGAACTCTTCCGGCCGCGGCAGGTAGTCGATGTGGTTGAGCGCCTGGATCTGCCCGGCCGACTCGATGACGATCGTGCCGTAGCCGAAGAGCCTGCCCGCGGCGGAGCGCTTATAGGTGAGGTCGGTGACCTTGCTGATCGGCATCATCAGCACCTTCGTGGTGAAGATGCCCTTGGTCATGATGAAGCGCTTGTCGGTGACGACGAGGGTCTCCACCCACCACTCCATCACCAGCCACATGAACCGCAGGATGACGATCAGCGCGGCGTACCACAGCACGTTCTGCACCACCCACAGCGCGGGCGGGAGCAGATACGACACCATGACGGCGACGCTGAGCAGGGCACCCGACTCGAAGCTGTCCCACAGCAGAGTCGCCCAGTGTCGCCGGATCCGGATGACCCTCCGCTCGGTGTCGAGCAGATATTCATCCGGATCGCGGGGCGAGAAGAGAGACAACGACGCTCCCCGGTCTCAGCCTTGGAAGACGTTGCTGACGAAGGTGATCAGTGACTCCGCGGCATCCTTGAGCATGCCGAGAATGTTGTGGACCAGTGCGGCCGAAGCACCCGGCTGCGAGATGACGAAGAACAGCAAGAGCACGGTGCCGCCGATTACGGCTATCTTCTTCACGTCCACGACGATCAGATCCCGTCTGTGTAGTACTGGTGGCTAACCCGTATTCGTTGTACCGCACCTAGCTCGGAATACCGAGCAATGTCCCGCGCTTGGGGCAGTGCTCGCCAATCATGCTACCGAATCGCTACTCTCAGTCGCTATGGCGTCCCCAAAGTCGACAATTCGCTGCGTAGGCGGCGTCGTGCACGACGCCGAAGGGCGGTTGCTGCTCATCCGCCGGGCCAACGAGCCCGCCGCGGGCCGGTGGTCGCTGCCGGGCGGGCGGGTCGAGCCCGGCGAATCCGACGGTCGGGCCATAGTGCGTGAGCTGCGAGAAGAGACCGGACTGCGCGTTCTGGCGGGCGAACTCGTCGGCAGCGTGACCCGCGGTCCGTACGAGATCCACGACTATGTATGCCGGGTCACCGGCGGCTCCCTGCGCGCGGGCGACGACGCCACCGACGCACGCTGGGTCACGCTCGGCGAATACACCCAACTCGACCGAGACGGCGAATTGGTGAGCGGCCTCACTTCGACGCTGCGTAGCTGGCACGCCCTGCCCCGCGACTGACGCGGCGAGCCCAAGGACTCCTTCGGTGCCGGGTGCGCACCCAATGGCCCCTTCGTGCCTGGTCAACCAAGCCAGTTCATCCGCTGACCAGCTGGATCGGTGGTGGCGAGCACCTCGACGGCTGGCTCGCCGCCTGCCCACCGGCCGATGCTCAGCACGGCGGCGACAGGTTCGCTTGCCGCCGGTTCGAGGTCACTCCGCCCGGGGAGCAGTTGGGTCAGCCCATCGCAGTACGGTTCGTGACTCACCCACCACAGTGGGTGATCACCGGCTAGTGTCGCGAGCGCGGCCAGGTAAGCCTCGCGGCGAATTTCACTCAGGTGGCCCATCACGTTGCTGTTCATCACGACCAGCGGCAGCTCTGGCGGCAGCCGCGCGGCCGCGCTCGCGAGGTCGTCGACGATATCGCCCGCGATGAGCTCCGGCGCCCACTTGCGCTGCGCCGCTGCCGCCGCGCGAAGCTGCCTGGCCCGCTCGGGCTGATCCCCCCGGACGCACGCCTCGAGCCAGGCCAGTTCGTCCTCGTCGGCCGCGTCGATCGGGTCGGCGTCCAGCCCGATGCGAGCGCCGATCGTCACCTTTTTGGCTGGTTTTCCGAAGCCACCACCGGTCACCGCACAGTGCAGCCCGACGCTCGCCTTCGCGGGGCCCGCGGTGAACTGCTCGCCGCCGTCACACTGATAGCGATAGCCGTAGCGGTCCAGCCCGAGCAGCAAGCCGGCGCCGCAGCCCACCTCGAGCAGCGCGATCTGCCCTCCCGCCTGTTTGGCGACCGCGGCGATGGCCGGATACAGCACGGCCGCGCGGGCGACGTCATCGCCGCGCACCCGCCTGCTCGCGATCAGCTCGCCGGCGGTGGCGGCGCGTTCGAGCAGGAAGGTCCGCAGCAACGGCCAGGTCTCGGCATCGACCCCGTCGAAGCCACCCATCGTCTGGTAGTAGCGCGTGACCGGATGGATCGGATCCGCCTGCACTAGCCGGTGTGCCACCGCGAAGAGCAGTTCCGGATCCGGGTCTGGCGCCGCCGCCAGCAGGCCGGCGATCTCGTCGTCGCCGGCAGCATGCGCCGCGACGTGGGCATAGAGGGGCGAGGAATCGGCCTCGGCTTCGGCGAATTCGCGCAGCCGCCGCTGGGCTGCCGTCAGGCTCATCGGCCGCTCGGATCACTCATGCGGCACCGGCCTGCCCGGCTGCTCGCCGCCGCGCGCCTCGCCGTAGGACTCCTTCGGCACCATGACCTTGCGGCGGAACACGCACACGATCGTGCCGTCCTGCTTGTAGCCGCGGGTCTCGACGTAGACCACGCCCCGGTCGTCCTTGGACTTCGACGGGTTCTTGTCGAGCACCTCGGTCTCGCCGTAAATGGTGTCGCCGTGGAAGGTCGGCTTGACGTGCTTGAGCGAGGAGACCTCGAGGTTGGCGATCGCCTTGCCGGAGACGTCCGGCACGGACATGCCCAGCAGCAGCGAGTAGATGTAGTTGCCGACCACCACGTTCTTGCCGAAGTCGGTGGTCTCACCCGCGTAGTGGGCGTCCATGTGCAACGGATGGTGGTTCATGGTGAGCAGGCAGAACAGGTGGTCGTCGTACTCGGTGACCGTCTTGCCGGGCCAGTGCTTGTACACCGCGCCGACCTCGAACTCCTCGTAATACCGGCCGAACTGCACGTTAGTTCCTCCTTAGCCGTGCCCACATGTCTTCGGACAACATCATGCCTTGCGGCCGGGGTAGGCTCGACGATTGGTGTGGTCCAGGCCGCGTTTGATCCCCCTCGGCACGGGAGTAGCTATGTCAGCGATCCGGTCTTTCGGCGGCTTCCGCGGCCGCGGATATGGCAGGGAACAGCAGAACGCCCGCCGTGAGCCGCCCGCGCAGGCGTCGCTGGACGCGGCCGTCGTCGACTGCGCCGTCTACGTCGACGGCGAGCGCATGCCTGGCAACTGGACGCACAGCGAGGCGATCACGGAGACCCGCACGCGGCAGGACGCGTTCGTCTGGATCGGGTTGCACGAGCCGAGCGACTCGCAGATCCAGGGCATAGCCGAGGCCTACGGGCTCCACGAGCTCGCGGTCGAGGACGCGGTGCACGCACACCAGCGCCCCAAGCTCGACCGCTACGAGGACATGCTGTTCATGGTGCTCAAGACGGTCCGCTACATCGAGCACGATTCGCCGACGACGGCGAACGAGATCGTCGAAACCGGCCAGTTGATGGCCTTCCTCGGCAAGGACTTCATCGTCACCGTCCGGCACGGCCAGCACTCCGGCCTCGCCGACCTGCGCCATCACCTCGACGGCGACCCGGAACGGCTCCGCGCCGGGCCGGCCGCGGTACTGCACGCGATCGCCGACAACGTCGTCGACCACTACCTCGATGTGTCGGAACGGATCGAAGAAGACATCGACGAACTGGAAGACCAGGTCTTCGAGCCCCGCTCTCCGGTGACCGCCGAGCAGATCTACCTGATGAAGCGCGAGGTACTGGAACTGCGGCGCGCGGTGCTGCCGCTGGCCACCCCGCTGCGCAGGCTCGCCGAGGGCTACAGCAGGCTCATCCCCGACGAGATCCGCTCGTACTTCCGCGACGTCGACGATCACCTCACCACGGTTTCCGAACGTATCGGCAGCGCAAACGAACTGCTCACCACGCTGGTCGACGCGACGGTGGCCAAGATTTCGCTGCAACAGAACATCGACATGCGCAAGATCACCGCCTGGGCGGCGATGTTCGCGGTACCGACCGCGATCACGGGCATCTACGGAATGAACTTCGACGTGATGCCCGAGCTGAACTGGACCTACGGCTACCCGGCGGTGTTGCTCGGCATCGCGCTGATCTGTTACCTGCTCTTCCGGATCTTCCGCCGCAATCACTGGCTCTAACGCACGCGCTGAAAGACGCCTTCAGTCCAGTGAGCGGAGTGAAAGACGCTTTCAGTCCGTTGAACGGACTGAAGGCGTCTTTCAGCGCGCTTGTAACCTGGACGTGTGACTCGCGTGCTGGTCGTCGCCGACGAAGTCGAGCCAGGGCTGTGGTCGGATGCCATCCGGTCGATGCCGGTCGACCTGCTGCTGGCGGCGGGTGACCTGCCGTTCGACTACCTCGAGTTCCTGGTGGACGCGCTGGATCGGCCCGGCGTGTTCGTGCCGGGCAACCACGACCTCGACCTCGACCTCGGCGGGTTCGACTCCGTCGCCGGGATACCGCTGCGAGCGGGCTTTCCGTCCCGGTGGCCAGGGCCGCGCGGCTGGATCAACGCCGATGGCGAAGTGGTGACGGCCGCGGGGCTGCGCATCGCGGGCCTTGGCGGGTCGATCCGGTACAACGACGGCCCGAACCAGTGGACCGAGGCGCAACAGGCGCGGCGCGCCCGCCGGTTGGTGCGCAAGGCGCGGCGCCGCCCGGTCGACGTGCTGCTCACCCATTCCCCGCCGCGCGGCGTCGGGGATCGCGAAGATCCACCCCACCGCGGCTTCGAGTGCCTGCGCGACGCCGTGGACCGGCTCCACCCCGCCTGGATGTTGCACGGGCACATCCATCCGCACGGTGAGCCGGTGCCCGATCATCAACTGGGAGCGACAACGGTCCGCAACGTGGTCGGTCACCGGTTCATCGAGATCGCCCGAAGCCCAGCGAACCTGGAGGGCTATTCACCACCGATCCAGCGACGGTGGGCCGTCAGGCCCGCGCGAGCGATCGGTCGAGGTCACAGCCATACGTGAGGTTCCTTCACCTGTGAGTAGCCCGACTTGTGAATTAGATACGGAGCGGCGGTAATGGCCAAGGACACCGGGTTCCCCAGCGCGGACGCCGAGAGCGACTTCCTTCGTGCCCGCCGCAGGCAGGTGCAGTCACTGCTGTCGGCGTGGCTGCGGCGCGAGCCGGACGACGTCAACATCATGCTGCCGTTCGACGAGGTCGTCGCGGCGCTGGGCAAGCGCGCGGAACACGACCTGGGCCTGCGGATGATCACGATCGAGTCGATCGTCGGCAGCGTCGACAAGACCCGGGAGTTCGACCGCTGGTTCCGGCCCACATCCGGCCGCGTCCGGACCCGCTGGGAGCGGCTGGCGGCGGCCACCCGCCGCGGCGAGGAGATCCCGCCGATCGACGTGTACCGGGTCGGCGAGCTGCACTTCGTCTCCGACGGCCATCATCGGGTGTCGGTGGCCTGCGCGCTGGGGCTGCGGGAGATCGAGGCGTACGTGACCCAGATCGAGACCAAGATCGACCCGGCAGGGATCCGGTTCCGCGGCGACCTGATCGTCAAGGACTACCGGCGGATCTTCCTCGACCGGGTGCCGCTGACCGGGCAAGCGCGCGAGAAGGTGCGGGTCGACGACCCCTGGAACTACGCGGAACTGGGCGAGCACGTCGAGGCGTGGGGTTTCCGGCTGATGCAGGATGAAGGCGAGTTCCTCGACCGCGCGACGGTGGCCCAGCGCTGGTACGCCGAGGAGTTCGTCCCCGTGGTTCGGATGCTCGCCGAGGCCGACCTGATCGGCGAGCACACCGAGGCCGAGGCGTACTTGCGGCTGGCGGGTGAGCGCTACCGGCTGATCCGCAGGCACCGCTGGGACGACGACGTCATCGCGGCCCTACGGGGAAGCTGACGTTAGCGCCGGTTTCCGACGGCACCGTCCCATTTGCGTAGCTTCACCGCGGCACGAAGGTGCCATGGGGCGCCTATATGGCACCGAAGGCCACCTTGGGCTCCCCGTCACTCACCACAGGTTTCCCGGAGCTGCCGTGGGGTGCCGGTCTGCTGCACGGCGCCGTCCCGCAGCACCACCACCCGGTGGGCCAGCGCCATCGCTTCCGCCTGATCGTGCGTGACGTAGAGCGTCGTTATCCCGAGATCCCGCTGTAATTCGGCCACCGAGGACCGCAGTTGTGTGCGGAGCTTGCTGTCCAGATTCGCCATCGGCTCGTCCATCAGCAAGGCCTTCGCGTTCCGCACGATCGCTCGCCCGATCGCCACGCGCTGCCGCTGGCCACCGGACAGCATCGCCGGGCGGCGATCGAGCTGCTCGGTCAGGTCCAGCCGTTCGGCCACCTCGCCGACCCGGGCGCGCACCGTGGCGTCCGGCAGCTTCGCCAGCCGCAACGGGAACGCGATGTTCTCGCGGACGCTCAAGTGCGGGTACAGCGCGTAGCCCTCGAACACCATCGCGAGATCGCGCTGCCACGGCGGCTGCTCGTTCACCCGGACGCCGTCGATGCGCAGCTCGCCGGATGAGATCGACTCCAGCCCGGCCACCAGGTGCAGCACGGTCGACTTCCCGCAGCCCGGCGGCCCGAGGAGCACCACGAACTCGCCATCGGCGACGGACACGTCCAACTCGGATACCGCCAGCACCCCATCCGGGTAGCGCTTGCTCACCTTGTCAAGCACGATCTCGGCCACCGCCCTACCCCTTCACCGCACCGGACGTCAGCCCCGCGACGATGCGGCGCTGGAAGCACAACACGAAGACGACGATCGGCACCGTGATCACCACGGCCGCGGCCGACAGCATGCCGGCGGGCTCCTCGAACCGCGCCGAACCCGCGAAGAACGCCAACGCGGCGGACGCGGTACGGGCCGACTCGGTCGAGGTCAGTGAGATGGCGAACAGGAAGTCGTTCCAGCAGAAGATGAACACCAGGATCGCGGCGGTGAGCATGCCAGGCGCGGCGAGCGGCACGATGGCCTTGCGCAGCGCCTGCCCCGGCGTCGCGCCGTCCATCCTCGCCGCCTTCTCCAGGTCGCCGGGGAGCTGCCGGAAGAACGCCGCCATGGTGTAGATCGCCAGCGGCAAGGCGAACGCCACGTACGGCAGGACCAAGCCCGGCCAGGTGTCGAACAGCCCGATAGTGCGCTCGATCTCGAACAGCGGTGAGATCACCGAGGCTTGCGGGAACATCGCGATCAGCAGCGACACCCCGATCACCGCCCGCCTGCCGGGAAACTCCAGCCGGGCGACGGCGTAGCCGGCCATCGCGCCGATGACTACCGCGACCGCGGTGGAAATCACCACGATGCCGATCGAGTTGAGCAGCGGCCGGAGGAACTCGGCACTGTCCGCGGTGAAGATCCGCGCGTAGTTGTCCCAAGTGAACTGCCGCGGGAGGAAGTTCCGGTCCGACACTGTCGCCGGGGTCTTGACCGACAACGACACCAGCCAGGCGACCGGCGCCAACGCGTACGCGACGACGACGATGTCGGCGAGCGTCCAGCGAAGCCGCGGCGATCGGGCCGCGCGAGTCAGCGGAGTCATCCGCACAGCCATCAGCGCCCCCGGTCCTCGTCACCCGGTGCTGCGACGCCGAGCACCTTGAGCAACACCAGCACGATCAGCGCGGCCGCCAGGAAGATCAACACCGACATCGTGGACGCGATGCCGAGGTTCAGGCCCCGGAAGAGGTTGTTGTAGGTCAGCACGGCCACCGAACCGGTGTCGTTGGCGCCCCGGGTGAGCACGAAAATGGTGTCGAAGATCCGGAACGCGTTCAGCGTGCTGAAGACACAAGCCACGCCGATCGCGGGCTTCATCGCGGGCAGCGTCACCCAACTGAACCGCTGCCAGCGGGTCGCGCCGTCCATCGCCGCCATCTGGAGCATGTCGGCAGGCACCAGCGCCAGCCCGCCCATCAGCAGCAACGCCACGAACGGCGCCGCCTTCCAGACCTCGGCAATGATGATGATCACGAGAGACGGCCCCCACTCGCTGAGCGGCGCGGTCTCCGGCCCGAACAGCCGCGACAGGTACCCGGTGTCCGCGCTCCAGGCGAACAGCCAGGAGTACGCCGCGACGACCGTGACGATGCCGTACGGGATCAGCAACACCGTCCGGACCACGCCCCTGCCGACCAGCGATCGGTGCATCATCAACGCCAGGACCAGGCCGAGCATCAGTTCGAGGGCGACCGAGACCCCGATGATGACCACGGTGACGCCGACCGCGGTCCACCAGAACCCGTTGGAGAGCACGGCTGCGTAGTTGCCGAGCCCGACGAACTCTCGTTCACCGGGGAAGCGCAGGTCGTAGCGCTGCAGGGACAGCACAACGGCATGGATGATCGGCCACGCCGCGACCGCGATCATGACGAGCAGCGCGGGGGCGCACAGCAGCAATGCGAGTTTGCGCTCCGCCTTCGCGGCCGGTGTCACGGGCTCACTCACGGCAGAATCCCGCGCGATGCGATGGCCTTGGTCAACTCCTCGCGCAGCCGCCGCGCGGTGGCGGGCGGGTCGATGTCCCCGGGCGGTGAGAGCACCTTGGCCATGACCGTGGACAGGTTCTGATAGGCCGGGGTGGCCGGCCGGACCGCCGCGTCCCGAATCGCCCGCAGGATGACCTCGGCCATCGGGAACGCCGTCGCCATGCTCAACGGCCCGGACCGATCGCCGCCCTGGCACGAGTCGAGGGGCGCCGGATCCCGGTAGATCGCTTCGATGGCAGGTGGCGCACCGCCGCAGAGGGCCGCTAACTTCTGGCTCTGGGCACTTCGCAGGCACTTCGCCGCCTCGAAGGCCCGCCGCGGCTTGCCGGAGTAAGCACTCACCCCGAGGTTCACGCCGCCGATGGTGGATTTGCCCTGGCGGCCGGGCCGCACCCCGGGATAGGTCGTCGCGGCGAGATTCGCCGCTCGCTCCGGGTTGAGGTCCCTGGTCGCGGCGAGCGCGAGCGGCCAGTTGAGCTGGAAGGCGGCGTCGCTCTCCGCCGCTGCGAACGCCCGGTAGACGTCACCTTCCTGGGCGCGGGCAAGCCCTGGGCTGGTCACCCTGGACGTCGCGAGCCGTTGGAGGATCGCCAGCCCCCGCACCGCACCGGCGTCCAACACCACCCGTTCACCACCGTCGGAGAGGATCCGCCCGCCTGCGGCGGCCACGAGCGAGGTGTACTGCACGACGAGGCCTTCGTACTGGGCGCCGGTCAACAGGATCTGATACGGCTTTCCCGCCGCCTTCAGTTCCCGGGACATGGCGATCATCTCGTCGAAGGTCCGTGGTGGTCGCGGCGTCAGTGTGCGGTCGTAGAAGAGCAACTGCACGTTGGTGCTAGCCGGTGCGGCGTAGAGCTTGCCCTGCCAGCGAGCGCTCGACAACGGCAGGGCCAGCACGCCTCGCTCCGCCTCGGCCCGGTGCCGGCCCACCCACTCCGCCAGCCAGCCAGCCTCGGCGAACTCGGGCACCCACGTGACGTCGAGCCCGAGGATGTCGAGGCCGGTGTCCTGTGCGGCGAGCCGGCGCACCAGTTGCTCGCGCTGCCCTTCGGCGTCGCGTGGCAACGTGCGCACCACGATGCGGTAGCGGCCGTTCGCCCGCTCGTTGCAGGCCTCGGCCAGCGCCTGGATGTGGCGCGCGGGCGGGTGATAGAGCGTGATCTCCTCACCGGTGGCGGTGCCGCAGCCCGCCGGTAGCAGGGTCGCGGCCAGCAGCAGCGCGGCAGGCACAGCGCCGGTACGGGCGCCCGGCCTGCGACGCGCCCGCAGGCCCATCAGGCCGTGTCTCTCATACCTCGATCGATGGGATTCGTGATCCAGATGGTTCTGTGTTGCTCCCGCCCCACCGCCCCATGCAAGTCGGAGGGAAGTCCTCGTACCTGGGTTGTACTTGGGCTTTCCGACAACACAGCCAGGGACCATCTGGGCGCGAATACCGCGATCACGGGTATGGGAGACACGGCCTAGCCCTTGACCGACCCCGCGGTGAGGCCACGGACGAAGAACCGCTGCAGCGAGAGGAACACGATCAGCGGCACCACCATCGTGACGAACGCGGCCGCGGTCAGCAGGTGCCAGTCGGCGCCCAGCGTCCCGACCAGCGTGCTCAGGTTGACCGTGACAACCTCGTTCTCACCCGGACCGAGGAAGATGAGGGCGACCAGCAGGTCGTTCCACACCCAGAGGAACTGGAAGATCGCGTAGGCGGCGAGCGCGGGCGTCGACATCGGGATGATGAGCCGCCAGAAGGTGGTGAAGTGGCTCGCGCCGTCGACCTTGGCGGACTCGATGACCTCCCCCGGCAGGCCTTCCATGTAGTTGCGCAGGATGTAGACCGCCAGCGGCATGCCGAACGCGGCATGCGCCAGCCACACCGCGGGGAAGGTGCCGACCAGGCCGATCTCCTTGTAGACCTGCAGCAACGGGATGAACGCCACCTGGAGCGGCACCACAAGCAGCCCGACCAGCACGATGAAGAAGAAGTCACGGCCGGGGAAGCGCATGAACGTGAACGCGTACGCGGCGAACGCGGCGATGAGGATCGGGATCACCGTCGCCGGAATGGACACCGCGAGGCTGTTCACGAACGCCGAGCCCATCCCCTGGCCGGTGAACACCTCGTCGTAGTTCTGCACCGTCCACTGCGTGAAGTCCAACGGCGAGGTCAGCGCCGTCCACCAACCGGAGTTGTTGACCACGTCCCGTTCCCGGAACGAGGTCACCAGGAGCCCGATCGTGGGCACGACCCAGGCGAAAACCAGCAGGCCGAGCAGCACCCGGACGATGATCTTGCCCACGTTCGCCCCGGATCGCCCAGCGGGCACGGGCGGCTCGGTCACCGTCGCCTTGATGTCGGTCATCGGGGGTGTCGGGGTGGTGGTCATCGTGCCCCCTCCGTAGCGCGGAACCGGCGCACCTGGTAGATCATCACCGGTATCACGGCGAGCATGAGCATCACGACGATGGCCGATGCCCGGCCGTCTCTACCGAAGTTGATCAGCTCGGTGATGAACCGGTTGCCGATGACGTCGGTATTGGCCCTGCCGCCGGTCATGACGTAGATGATGTCGAAGATCTTCATCGTCAGGATCAGCACGGTGATGAACACCGTGATCACCGTGCCCCAGATCTGCGGCACGACGACTTGGAAGAAGATCTGCATCTCGCTCGCGCCGTCGATCCTGGCGGCTTCGAGGGTCTCGGCGGGCACGCTCTTGATGGCCGCCGAAAGCAGCACCATCGCGAACCCGGTCTGCAGCCAGATCATGATGACCATGAGCAGGAAGGAGTTGAACCGTGCGGCGTCCACTTGGATCCAGGCCACCGGCTCGAACCCAGCCGAGGTCCACACCGCGTTGAGCAAGCCGATCTGCGGGCGCCCCTCGGGTGCGAACGCGTAGACAAACCGCCAGATCGTGCTGGCTCCCACGAAGCTGATCGCCATCGGCAGGAAGATCATCGACTTGACGAAGTTCTCACCACGGGTACGGAGCTGGTCGGCAAGCACCGCGACGATCAACCCGGCGATCACCACGCCGGCAGGCACGATGATCAGCCACAACGCGTTGTTGAACAGCGTGTTGAGGAACGCGCTCTCACCAAGCAGGCTGGTGTAGTTATCCAGCCCGACGAAGTTCTCGCCGCGGTCGTCGAAGAAACTGAATATCGCGGTGCGGACCGCGGGGTAGACCAGGAAGAGAGTCACGAACAGCATCGCCGGAAAGACGAACACGTACGGTTTGAGCCGCTCCTCCCACCGCGGCGGCAGCACCTCCACCAGCTTGTTCAACAGGAAGTACAGCGCCAAGGCGCCACCGACACCACCGAGGACCGCCAGTAAGGCGTTGATCGCTTTCAGCATGGTTCGTCGCCACCATTCCCCGTGAGGAACGGGATGCCGGCCGGGTCAGGCCGGCATCCCGCGTCCTACGCCAGTCCTAGCTCGGCCAGCTCTCGTCGATCTCTGTCAGCACCGTGTCGAGGTCCTTACCGCCGCCGATCCAGTCGACCATTCCCGTCCAGAACGATCCGGTGCCGACCGCGGCAGGCATCAGGTCCGAGCCGTCGAACCGGAACACGTCGGCTTCGTTGGCCAACTGCTGGATCTGCTTCGTCGTCTCGTCCGGGTACTTGTTGACGTCGAAGGTCGTGTGCGGCGACTGGAGGCCGCCGCCCTCGTACCGGGGACCGCCGAACTTGTCGGAGATCAGGAACTCCATGACCTTGACGGCATTCTCGTTCTCCGAGTTGAACAGCGCCGCGTAGTTGCCGCTGCCCAGGATCGGGGTGCCATCGAAGCCGCCCTCGACGCCGGGCAGCACGAACACACCGGCCTCCTCGTCCAGGTTCTCCTGCACGTCCTCCGGGAAGAAGGTGGTGATGAAGCTCGCCTGACGGTGCAGCCAGCACGCGGGCTCGTCCTCGAACATTTGCTTGGGCGAGTCGCCGAACGGGGTATTGACGATCGCCTTGCCGCCGCCCTGCACGTAGCCGTCCTTGAGCATGATGTCGCCCGCGGTCTCGGCGGCCTCCTTGACCTCGGGGCTGCTGAACTTCAGCTCGCCTGCGACCCACTGGTCGTAGGCCTCCGGGCCCGCCGTGCGCAACACGTAGTCTTCGAGCCAGTCGGTCGCGGGCCACCCGGTGTCCGGGCCGGACTCGATGCCGACACACCACGGCGTGCCGCCGTCCGCCACGATCTGATCCGAAAGCGCAAGCAGGTCAGCGTGCGTTTCCGGTACCTCGTAGCCCTTCTCCTCGAAGGCCTTCTTCGGGTACCAGACCAGGCTCTTGGGCGCCATGTCGATCGGCGCGCCGTAGGCCTTGCCATCCCTGCTCGCCGAGTCGATGAACCCGGGGATCAGCGTCTCCTTCACCGCATCGAGGTCCATGTCGGTGTCATCGAGCGCGGTCATGTCCGCCGACATGTCCAGCAACAGGCCCGGCTGCGGGTACAGCGCGATGTCCGGCGCGTCGCCGCCGCGCACCCGGCTGCGGATCACCGTGGTGAAGTCGCGTGAGGACTCGTAGCGGACGTCGATCCCGGTCTCGTCCGCGATCTCCTTCACCGCTGCCTTGACGAGCTTGACCTCCTCGGTACCGGTGATGCCGCCGAAGATCTCGACGCGCTGTTCCTCGCCCTCCTCCGATTCCTGGCCGAGACAGCCGCTGAGGACCAACGAGCAGACGAACACCAGCCCGCCGACCCGCATCCTGTTCCGTGGTCGCATGATTACTCCTTTTACCGTTCATGCCCCGCGTTGCCGCGCTGACTGGTCGTCAGCGCGGCAACGCGGAAGTTCGATTTTGTCGCGCTCATCTTTTGCCTCATTCGCCGGCGGGCTGCAAAGCGCTCAGTGCCACTGTTCGCCTCGCACCCGGTGCCTTGTCGCCCATCTTTTGCCTCATTCGCCGGCGGGCTGCAAAGCGCTCAGTGCCACTGTTCGCCTCGCACCCGGTGCCTTGTCGCGCTAGTGGGGCAGCCGCCTCCCCGAGACGGCCGAGAAGACGTGCATTTCACCGGTACGAATCCGGAGGTGAACCTTATCGCCCTTGTCCGGTACCTGGCGTGGATCGACGCGCGCGATGATGACCTGTGATGCCATCTCGGCGCCGGACGGGTCGGTCAGCGCACCATAGAGGTACGCCTCGGAGCCGAGCTCCTCGACCACGTTCACCAAAACCTCGAAGGTTTGCTCTTCGTGTGCGGATGCCACCTCCAGGGCCTCGGGCCGGAATCCCAGCGTGATGCGATCGACGCCGCCTTCGGCCTCGTCCTCGCTCGCGGCCGCGGTGAGCGTCTCGCGGAGGAGCGGGATCTTGGCGTGACCGAGGTGCGCCTGGCCGTCGGACACCCGGAACTCGCCGATGTTCATCGCAGGCGAGCCGATGAACCCGGCCACGAACACGTTCTCCGGGTGATCGTAGAGCTCGCGCGGCGTGTCGCACTGCTGTAGCAGGCCGTCCTTGAGCACGCACACGCGATCGCCCATGGTCATCGCTTCGACCTGGTCGTGGGTGACGTAAACGGTGGTCACGCCCAGCCTGCGCTGCAACGCGGCGATCTGGGTGCGGGTGGAGACCCGGAGCTTGGCGTCCAGGTTCGACAGCGGCTCGTCCATCAGGAAGACCTGCGGCTCGCGCACGATGGCCCGCCCCATGGCCACCCGCTGCCGCTGCCCGCCGGAGAGCGCCTTGGGCTTGCGGTCGAGGTAGTCCTCCAAGTCCAGGAGCTTCGCGGCTTCGCCGACCCGCCGCGCGATCTCCGCCTTCTTCACGCCCGCGATCTTCAGCGAGAAGCCCATGTTGTCGGCCACGCTCATGTGCGGGTACAGCGCGTAGCTCTGGAACACCATCGCGATGTCCCGGTCCTTCGGGGACAGATGCGAGACGTCCTTGTCGCCGATCCGGATCGTTCCCTCGGAAACTTCCTCAAGGCCGGCCAGCATGCGCAGCGAGGTGGACTTGCCACACCCGGATGGGCCGACCAGGACGAGGAACTCGCCGTCGCGGATCTCGAGGTCGAGCGTGTCGACCGCGCGGACGCCGCCCGGATAGACGCGCGTTGCCTTGTCGTAGGTCACGGTTGCCATATGCCGCCCAATCGCCGT
>WHSS01000269.1 GCA_009379975.1 Actinophytocola sp. | reverse complement strand
GCAACAGCGAGACAACCTCGTCGAAACGACTGTCGATCTTCTCGTCGATGGCGTCGAGCTTGCGGCCGTGCTCCGCCAACGTGGCGGTATGCCCAGCCAACGTGGCAGTATGCTCCGCAAGCGTCGCGGAATGCTCCGCCAACGTGGCAGTATGCTCCGCAAGCGTCGCGGAATGCCCAGCCAACGTGGCAGTATGCTCCGCAAGCGTCGCGGAATGCTCCGCCAACGTGGCAGTATGCTCCGCAAGCGTCGCGGAATGCCCAGCCAACGTGGCCGAATGCTCCGCCAGCGTAAGACCGTGTTCGGCGACAACGCCAGTCAGGTAGTCGACCTTCGTGTCGAGTGCGTCCAGCTTTTTGCCCTGCTCGAGCTGCGTCTGGCGCAATGCGTTGATCACCTGCTGATTGGCGTTCGCCGCTGCGTGCACGGTCGACACATCCCTATCCGCTGCTCGAGCGAGTACCCGTGCTTCGGCGGCTTCGCCAGTAGCGATCTGCATCTGGTACTCGAGCATGCTTACTCGTGATTCGAGGTCGCTGGAACCTTCGGACATGAGCCATCCTATCCGTCAGGCCGCAGTCGCGGCAGTGGGTTTGCTGTCAACGGCACTCGCGCGCGCCAACCGCGGCGCGGACGCGATCTCCTGCGAAGCCCGGACGGAAACAAATCGGCTCTACGGGCTTCCCCACAATGAGACGGACCGAGATCACTCGGCGTCTCCGATCTGACCTTAGCTGGTTCGTCGCGGCAGTCGTCCAGTGCCCCGGTCGCAGGCCGTTCTGGGAGGCGGCGCACCGCACGCTCGCAAGCCGCCGAGCACCACGTGACGGAGGCAGCGCGATGACCGCCACCGTCGACATCCGCGACGTGGAGGATGATCGGTCGCTGGAGCAGTTCAGCGTGGAAGGCGTCGCGGTGGATGGCGAGGGTGATGGTCGGTTCGAGCGCGATAACGGTAGCCGTACGTGCGCTGCTGTCGTCCAGCAAGGCCAGCTCACCAAAGGCATCACCCCGGCCGAGGATGGACAGCGTGACCTGCTCGCCCATCGGGGTGGTCACCCGGACCGCGACCTTGCCTTTTCCGCTGGCCTCCGTCGCTCTTCCCGGAGCAGATCCATTGGGGAAACTACGCGGAAGCCTGGACCGGCGACTTCGGATTCAGCACGGCCTTCACCAACAGCGTGATCATCGCCGCGGGCACCAGCCTGCTGGCACTGGGACTGGGCGCCCCCGCGGCCTACGCCATCGCCCGGATCGCTTTCCGAGGAAGACGTTTCTTCCTTTTCGCCGTGCTCGCCACCCAAATGATCTCCCCCGTGGTGTTCATCGTGCCGCCGTATCAAGTCATGCGGCTCTACGGGCTGCTCAACACGCGCCTCTCCGTAATCCTCGCCAGCGCGGCGTTCGCCATACCCATGGTGGTGTGGCTGCTCCACGGGTACTTCCAGCGGATCCCGCAAGACATGGAAGAGGCGGCACTGGTAGACGGCTGCAACCGCTTGCGAGCCCGACGATCGAGCTTGCGCGCGATGAACACGCTGAGGGTGTGTTCACATGACGCGTCGAGTGATGTCCTTCCCGGCAGAACTGCCAACGTCGCGCACCCCCGACGCGCTGGTCGCCGATCCCGATATCGACGTGGTCTACATAGCCACACCGCACAACATGCACCATCCGGATGCGATGCGCACGTTGCGGGCCGACAAGCCGCCTCTACTTTCAAGTGGCAGAAGTCGCACGCTGTATCGAAGCCGGGCGAGTCGAGTCGCCGATCCGCCCGCTGGTTGACTCGATCGGCACGATCTCGGTCCTCGACGAGATCCGCCGTCAGATCGGACAGACTTTCCGCGAAGAGTCCGGCGGCGCGGGTGCCTGCACCAGGCCAGGGTGATCCCCCAGCGCGATGCCGCAACCGGCGTGGTCAGGGACGCCATCCTGTACTCGGACCCCGCCTCAACCAATTCTTCCCTGGCCCTGTCCCGCACGACAACACCGTACCCAGACGCGCTGGAGCACGGAGCCGCTCTGCGAGTCAGCGTCCACCGACCATACTCGGTCAGCTGCCGCTGCGCCGTTGCCGACGGCGGTACCACCAGGTCGGAGCCGAAGAACTCGATGAAACTCGCACGGTGCCGCGCCTGGATCTCCCACGAGCGCCGCAGCTTGTCGGGTTACGGCGCAGCACGCTAGGGCTCGCGGTCACCACCCGCAGCGCTGCCTGCGCCAGGTGCCGAGCCGCTGATGCGGGATAGGCGGAGAAATAGCCGCTCACCAGCCACGTTCGAGCACACTGGGCCCGCTGGGAAGGCGGTACCGGAGCACGAAACGGTCGATGACACCGACCGCGGTCTCCTCGCCCAGGTGACCATCAGGGTCCGCAGCACACGCCGATCGCGGCCAACACCGACCCGAATGGCGGTGTCGCTACGCTGCACGCATGGTAGCAGCAGCATCCCCCGATCCGGTCGACCAAGCCCGGCAGAGCCTGGCGCTCCGGCACGCGCTCGAAGTCGCAGCCTGGGTAGGTCAGGGCCGACCGGTCACCGCGAAGGCGGTGTTGAGCAGGACCGACGCGCTGGCCGCCGGGCGAGCACTGGGTCTGGCTATGCCGCCGTGGGTGCGATCCGCGGCCGACGTACCAGGTCTGCACTGGCCGTGGACCTCTGCGATCGGCGCCGGGCTGCTGACGATCGACGGCAAGCGCGTCAAGCCGGGACCACTACCTGCGTCGTGGGATGCCGTCGGAGGCGAGCAACTGTTGGGCTGCTGGTTGCTCGCGTTCGCCCGCGTGCTGGCCACCGTGTTTCCCGACGACGGCGACGGCGCGCAGTCGCTGGAGATCGGCCGGCTGGCACTCACCGTGTTGGCCACCGACCCGGCGCCAACCGGCCCCGACCTGAACGACGCGATCAGGCACGCCATCCTGTATTCGGACCCCCGTCTCTACCAAACCTTCGATTACGGCCACGGCACCCGCGAGCCGGCCGAAGTCGCACTGGACCTGCTGACCGCCTTCGGCGCCGTCACCGCCGGAGGCGCGCAGCACCGGATCACTCCCCTCGGACGCTGGGCCGTTCAGCAGATCGGCGTCCGAGTCCGCGACCTGCTCAACCACGCACCCGACGCTCAGGCGATCGGGCCGACCTGCCAACTCAAAATCACGCTGCGACACGTCCGGCCGCCCTGCTGGCGCCGGATCCAACTCCCCAGCTCGGCCACCCTCGGCGACCTGCACATGATCATCCAGGTCGCCTTCGATTGGGACGACGACCACCTGCACGCCTTTACCATCGGCAGGCGTCAGTACGGCGACCCGTATTTCGACGCCGAGTACGACGAGCAAGACATCACCCTGGCCGAGGTGTTCGCGCACACCCGCAAACCCATCACCTACACCTACGACTTCGGCGACGACTGGCGGCACGACATCGTCCTGGAACAGGTCACGGACGCCGATCCCGACATCCCATACTCGGTGTGCGTCGCAGGACGGGGTGACGCCCCGACGGAGGACACCCAGGACGACTGGATCACCTTCGACCGGCCCGTGATCAACACCCGCCTCGCCGGCTTGGCGCAGCATGACCCACACGTCGACCAACTGCTCAGCGACGACATCGAGACGATACTGACCGACGCCTACGGCGACGCGGAAGAACTGACCGCGTTCCTCACCGTCCTCGAAGAGGAGATCGACTTCCCGGTCCCGGCCATGCTGCTGGGCAACCCCATCGTCGTGACCGGCATGACCGCCGACGACGCCACTGGAGAACTGCGGGTGTGCAGCAAGCCCCAGCAGCACCGCGGCACCGTCGCCTTCGCCGACCTGGAGTTCCCAGTCGGCACCGTCGAAGCCTGGCTGCACGCCGCCTACCTGACGTATCTCGGGCGTCCAACACCCACTCCCACCAGACCGGCCACCTGGACCGGGCTGAGTCGGTGGGTCACGCCTTAGGTGCGTCGCCTCGCGCGGGGTGGCACCCGCCGGCCATCCGATCACCTTTGAACGTCCAGCGTTCGGGTTCCTTCATGTTCTCGCGCTCGATGACAATCTTCTAGCAGCAAGTCCGGGACGAGCGGTGGTCTAAGCTCGCCTGGTGGCAGGTGGGGAGATGCAGTGGGGTGGTTCGCGTGACGGCTCGGACGGCGTGAGCCGACAAACCGCCTCCAAGATCATTTCGGTTACGCCTGCCAACAAGGCGATCCGGTGAGTTACGATCTTGCCATTTGGTACGAGCTATGGGGAGTCGCGGCGGAGCAAGCGACACGCAAGTACGCCCAGCTTCATCGACGAGGATTCCGGGGACGAAACCAGCCCGATGCATCCGCGGATTGCGGCGTTCTACCGGGTACTGACCGCTCAGTACCCGGAGTCGGGCAGTCCGCCAGTCGACGAAGTCGACGGCTCGCCCTGGTCTGCCCAACTGACGGTGACGAGTACCGCCGTTCTCATGTCCATGGTCTGGTCTCGGGTCGACGACGTCGCCCCCTACGTGCGGACGCTGGCTGACCAACACGGCCTGGTGCTCTTCGACCCGCAAAACGAATCGGTGCATCACCCCGATGTCATGCGAACCACACCGGACTCGGTCTTGTCGACCTGCGATGGCTCCCAGGCCGACAACCCAGATCCGAACACGATCAAGCAGACGCTGCGCACGTTGTCCCAGGACAATTGGTTCGCCGTCCTCGAACACGGCGTGTCTGGCGCATAGGGCATCGCGGGATCGCCGTTCGGTACCGAGTGCCACTCGCCGATCCATGTCGCGTACTCGTGCGGCAACCGAGCCACCCGCTTCAACACGTCGACCGGCCACCCCGTCCGCTCCTCCTGCAGTGCCGCCTGTGTCAGCGGCCAGTCCGCCGGCAGGCACAGCATCAATTCCGCGTACGGACTGATCCCCTGCCCCTCGGGCACCGGCCCGAAGTGCGCGTCAATGTGCCGGTCGATGGCGTCGGCGACCTCCTGCCGTTGTCCGCCCGCCGCCACAAATCCGTCGTAGTGCGGCTCATGACGCACAATCCGCGTCCCATCTACCTCGTCCACGACCGCGCAGCCTAGATGAACGACGTCGTGATGATCACGTGAGGTGTGTCGCGCCGCGGCCTGAGGGATTGCCTGACGGTCCACAGCTAATTGGAGTGTGAATGGTTCCACTCGCACTTATTCGTCGGCGATTTTGG
>WHSS01000241.1 GCA_009379975.1 Actinophytocola sp. | reverse complement strand
GTCGATGACCTCGTCGTCCGGATCGCCCGGCCAATCCTGTACGGCCGCACCCACTATTACCGGGTCGTCGGTGAGATCGAGAAAGTCCAGTTCTTCCGCAAGCACCCACAGATGCCACAGCTCCGGAAGGTCCGTCATCTCCCGAATCTCACCGGGCGGCACCGCCAGGCCGAGTTCTCGCGCGGCAGCGACGGAGTCGGCGGGTATCAGGTCGCCGCTCTCGTTGAGGGTCGCGTGCTCGCCCGCCCACAACGCCAATCGTTTCGCCTTCTCGATCAGTGCGCTTTCCCGGGCGGCCTCGGCGAGCTCGGCCTCCGACGGCAGGCGCATCGGCGGAACCTGATCCGGCAGGCCGAGCAGTTCCTTGGCGTCGATGCCGCTCAGCAGATCGTCGTCGAACAAGTCGGCGTCCTCGGCGTCGTCCAGGTCGAAAATGCCGTCAAACGAACCCGGCGGCACCTGGCCCAGATGTTCCTCGACCCACCGGCCCACCTCTGTCTCGTCAGAGACATCAACGCCATCGGCGATCATCGCCTGGACGAAGGCAGGCGGAGGACCCATCTCCTCCGATTCGCTCATCTCCCCGAGGAAGAGCGGTTCGATCACATCGACCGTCTTCCGCAGGTTGGGGAGCGCGCTGGGCTGGATGCGCCCCGTCTCGGACAGGAACTCCAGCACCTGCCGCAGTGTAGGCACGACATCATCGACTTCGTCGGGCTCATCCGCATCCAGTTCCTCCGGATAGACCCCGAGGAGCAAATCATGCAGATGATCCGGCACCAGGGTCGCGAAGTCGTCCACCCCGAGGTGGTCGCGCAGCAATACCAGCTGATCTTCAGCCGTAACGACGCTGAAGCCCGGCGGTGAGGTGCGGTCGGCCGCCCACGCCTCGAGCCCTTTTACGATCGCAGTAATTTCCTCACGCGCCACGACAAGCAGGTTAGTGCCATAGACCCGGTTAGCGACACCGCGGCGTGCTTACCCCAGCCTGTCGGTGGCGTTGGCTACGGTGGGCCGATCCCGATCGACGTGAGGACAGGGGCCTGACCATGGGCAAACGGAACCGCGAGAAGCGAGCCGCCAAGAGGCGGGATCGGCGTCGCCAGGGCGCGACCCCACCCGGCAGTGCTGGCGGTACGCATCGGCGGGAGTTCCCGTGGGAAGCCGGGAACGGCACCGATGACCCGGATCGCGGCGAGCCCTTCTCGCAGCCTCCCCCGCCCACGACGGAAGCCTTGGCCATAATGATCTTGGGCGCTGCCCAGGACTACCAGGCGGGCGATGCCGGATCCCCGAACAGATGCGCGGCCCAGCTCAGCGCTCGCGAGTTCGCAGGCCAGCGGACGGTGGCCATCGCGGCCGCTATCGCCTTCGCCACGATGATCGACAAGGCCTGGAAGTCGGGCTGGCTGCCCATCGACGTCGTCGAGCTCATCAAGCGCCGCTCCAACGAGGCAGCGGTCAGCCTGCTGGTCGACGCGATCGCCGCGGATACCGCCGAGCACGCTCCCGCCACGGTGCCCGCGCGCTGGGCCGCGCAGGTCGAGCAACTCGACGCCACCGTGTGGTGGCGGCACGATGAGCCGCACCTCATGCAATGGATGGCTCGGTACCGCGCGGGCATGCGGGAAACGCTGGTCGCCGCCATCGAGCTGCTCGGCAGGCTGATGACGCTGCCGAAGCTGCCGCGGATCCTGCCCCTGCCGGGCACCGCGTCTCGCGACGCTGCCACGTCGGCGGCCGGGGTCAATCAGAAGGTCCTCGCCCGCGTCCGGGGGCTGCTGGCCAAGGCCGAATCCACCGAGTTCCCCGAGGAGGCCGAGGCGCTCTCGGCCAAGGCGCAGGAGCTGATGAACCGGCACGCGTTCGAACGCGCCCTGCTCGACGCCGACGCCCACCACCAGCAGAGCGCGACCTCGATCCGGATGTGGCTGGACAACCCCTACGCCGAAGCCAAGTCGCATCTGGTCGCGGCGATCGCCGACGCCAACCGGTGCCGCTCGGTGTTCTACGCCAAGATCGGCTTCGTCGCCCTGGTCGGTGAGGAGATGGACTTGGAAATCACCGAGTTGCTGGCGACCTCGCTGCTGGTGCAGGCCACACGGGCCATGGTCGCCGAGGGCAGCCAAACCACCTTCACCGGCACCTCCCGCACCCGATCGTTCCGCCGTTCTTTCCTGATCTCCTACGCCGTGCGCATCGGCGAACGTCTCGCCGACGCGGGCACCCGCGCGCATGACCCGGTGGAGGACGCCCGGTTGCTGCCGGTACTCGCGGCCCGTTCCCGCGTGGTCGAGGAGACCTTCGAGGAGATGATCGGCGAAACCGTGCGGAAGCGGGTGTCGATCAGCAACGGCGCGGGCTGGGACGCCGGGCGTACCGCGGCCGACCGCGCCGACCTCGACATCGAGCGGCGCGCGGTCGAGCGAGTGTGACGTTGAGCCCGACCTATCGTCCGAGTGTCACGTTCGCTCACCGGAAGAGGTGCGCGACCGGTGCGGGATCAACGCCTGAACCGGGTTTTGGTTTACTCAGCGATCCTGGTGCGGTCGACCCACGTATAGATGGGCACCAGCTGGCCGTTTCTGGTGATGTAGCGGTCGAAGGCGAAGTGGTCGTAGCCGTTGCCGAACGGCAGCGTGAGCTTCTCGTCGGCCAGCTTCGACCTGGCCACCATCATGCGCGGCACCGCGTCCGGGCAGCCCTGGAGCTCGATCTGGACCAGCGGATCCTCGCGATGGCTCGTGGTGGCCGGCTCGGCGTGCGCCTCGGCTTCGGTGGGGCCACCGTCCTGCCGCGATGTGATTTCCGTCATAGTCCGAGATTCGCAGAGCGTTCTGCTGCTACGTAGAGGTCGCCTTCAGGCTCGCTGACCAGTGGTCAGGCCAGAACCGTTGGTGTGCGACGACGCTCGCAGCTGCAGTTGCCTCGCCAATGCCACGGCCATGTCGTCGGAGGCCATGTGCCGCACATACACCGCCCGCTCCAGGCATTGCGCCTCGGTCTGCGAGAGGCGTCTGCTGTTAGACGCCATCCGCTTTACCGCGGCCAGCGCGGCGCCACCGTTGCCGGCGATCCGGGTGATCACCTGCTCCACCAACGCATCCAACCGGTCGGGATCGGCCGTGCCCGTCACCAGTCCCCACTCCTCGGCTTGTGTTCCGCTGAGCAACTCCCCCGACAGCAACAGGTAGTTGGCGCGGGCCTTCGGCAGATACCGGGATAACCGCACCGCGCCGCCCGCCGAGGGCACCAGGCCGCACTCGAGCCGGCCGTCGCCGATCCGGGCGGTCTTCGTCGCGAGCACGATGTCGCACGCCAGCACCAGCTCGAACCCCGCCGCCGTCGCATGCCCCTCGACCACGGCTATCGCGGCGAACGGCCCGGTTTCGAACCGGTCCAGCAGGCGCCCCCACCGGGTAGCGGCCTCCTCCAGCCGGGCCGGGTCACCGCGCGCGCTCACCACCTGCGCGAGGTCGGCTCCCACCGAGAAGCAACCATCTGCGCCGCGGATCGTCAGGACCTTCGCGCGCCGCCGCACCGTCAGATCGACGGCCGTCTCCAATCCGCCGATGACGTCGGTGTCGATGGCGTTGCCGACGGCCGGCCGGTCGATCATCGCGGAAACCACGTCTCCCGCAGCGGCCACGATCACGTTCCCGACCCGCTCGGCTGAGCCCACCGACGGCGTCATGATGCGATCGTCACGCCGGGAGCAACCGCACCGCAGAGGGCTAGTTCATGCCCTCCGCGGTTACGCTTGGCTTTCTTGTCCGAGTTGCTTACGTCTGACCGCGGAACCGGATTCGGTAGCGGACGTGTGGGCTTTTTACCTCCTCGGTTGGCTCGATCGAGCCCTCGGCACGCAGCTTACTGAGCCAGTATGAAGCGTTCTTTTGGGTGAGCCCCAGGTCGGCGGCGATCTCGGCACGTGAGGCCTCGCCGCGGGCTCGGAGCACGCCGAGGATCTGATCGCGACGGTTGACGCGTCCAGCAGTCATCGACGGACAAGCCGCCAGCGGTGCCGTGCCCTCATCGTGGCCGCTGCTCCCGGCGTGTACCGCAGTCCGCAGAACGACTTCGAACGCGGTCACTTTGTCGCGGAAGGTCGGCGCGGGTAGCCCGGATTCCGCAACGACGGCGCGGACGACCCGCACGCCGGAGCCCCGATTTTCGCACACAGCCTGATTCTCGCCAGGCACGACGACATCTTCGAGGATGCGCAGCAAGTCGGCGTTGCGGGTTGACGTCACCCCTTCCTCGCCCAGGTGGTCGACATCCACGGCGCCGAACAGCCCGCCCGGATTCAGGATTCTCATCCGATCCGGATACAGCTCTAGCTGAACCTGCGTGCCGCGCGAACCTGGACTGAGGTCGCGGTGGACGAGTGCGTTGACGATGAGCTCTCGCAGCGCGTCGGGCGGGTACTCCCATTTGTCGCGCCGACCGTCGGCCGTGATCACGGCTCGCCGGCTCATGTTCCGTAGCAGCGCAGCCGCGCTGTCACGGACCATGACCGGGATCGGCCCATCGACGCGAACGTTGTCGAGGAAGCGCAGTCCCTCCACGTCGGAGATCCCGTCGGCGGTGGCGTAATGGACGAACGTCACATTGAGCTGCGGGAAGAAGCGCTGTGGATAGTGAGCCATGGCCAAGAGACCGGCCACGGTCGGACGAGGTTCACCGCTGGCATCGCGTCCAACCACGTTGGTCATGTTGAGTACGTCGATGTCGTCGAGCGAGTCGAACAGACGTGGCTGACCAGAACGCAACCGCGCAAGGTACGCGCTGACCATGCCGGGCACGAGGTCGCCCAGTACCGCATCCTCCACAAGAACCCGGTCGAACCGCGACTGGCCGCGATCGGCGACTACCTGCTGTACCTCTTCGGTTGTCAGCCTCCGCGCGGAATTCGCCACCCGTAGGTAGCTTCCGCGGTTGATTCCTTTGCTCCGCACGTAGCACGGCTTCTCGGCCCGAGGAAGCTCAGGGATGGCAACGACCACAACGTCCCGGCCGTCGATACTCGCGACAGTCACCTCTGGGGCCAGCGGTGGCTCCAGACCGTCTCGGCATACACCGACCACATCTTGCTGGAGCTTCTGCGAGTCAGTCACGCCTGCCACGGCGAACCCGGAACGCTCGTCAACTCCCAGGAGGAGGACCCCACCCCCAGGGCTGTTAGCGAACGCGCAGACACTCTCAGCCATGCGCGCCGGAACACTGTCAGCGGCAGACTTCGCCTCGACGCCACCGTCCTCTCCGGACCGCCGGAGAGTATCGATAAGCTCAACGACCTCGGCCAACAACATTCCATGTCCTCCACACCAGCAACGAGCTTACTAGTGAACATCCTAGCAACTAGGAGAACTTGCTAGCCGCTAGGATGCTGCTCTAGCGTAGCGGTGCACCTTCGGCGGGACGAGCCCTCCAGTCCGCGTGGTTTGCGTCCCGGTCCCCGTAGTGTTGCGCCCTGTGCAGCAGCCCAACATGGTCTAGCTAGGGGCGCGCAACAGGCGTTGAGTTGTCAGCACGATGCCGTCGCCGGCATCCACAGCTGCGCAACATCACCAGGCCAACGCTCGCCTCGCCCCTTCTCAGGCCTGTCCTCCAGAGGAGCCGCACCCACCAGGCCAGGAGACGGCGCGGGAACTCGATGTCCTTCGAACCGAGCGGGATGCTCGCAACAGGGCGTGATCGTCGATTGCCCTCCGGTTCACACGTCGCCCCGCGCTCTGGCGAGCTCGATCGGCCTGCCGACGTCCAGCCACGGATCGTTCATCGGCCAGAGGCCGACCGGTTCGTCCCGCTTCAGGCACTCCTCGAACAGCTCGGTGATCGGATACAGCTCACCGACCGGCACGCGCTGGAGCAACTCCGGCTCGATGACGTAGATCCCGCTGTTCACCGGCCAGCTCGGCACCGGCTTCTCCACGATGCGCGTGAGACGCCGCTCGTCACCCTCCAGCACACCGAACGGCACCTGATGCTGGTACTCGCTGACCGCGATCGTCGCGACCGCGTCGGTCTCGTCGTGCGCGTCCAGTAATTCGCCCACCGCGAATCCGGTTACCAGGTCGCCATTCAACACCAATAACGGCATTGCGGGCCGGTGGCCGAGTTCCCAGAACAATCCCAGCGGCCCGCCGGTGCCCAGCGGCAGATTCTCGTCCTCCCATAAATATTCGATGGCGCAACCGAACCCCGCACCGTCGCCGAAGTAGTCCTGAATGGTGTGACCAAGGTAGTTCACGGACAGAAATATGCGATCTATTCCCGAGCCGGACAGGTGCAATATCAGGCGTTCCAAGATCGGCCTGCCCGCGACCTGCAACATGGGTTTCGGAATGTCGTCGGTCAACGGCGCCAGGCGGGTTCCCCTGCCGCCTGCCATGATGACGGCCCAATTCCGCCGTGTTGGC
>WHSS01000119.1 GCA_009379975.1 Actinophytocola sp. | reverse complement strand
TGGTCGGGCTGACAGGATTTGAACCTGCGACCCCTTGACCCCCAGTCAAGTGCGCTACCAAGCTGCGCCACAGCCCGCCCGCCTTCGTTGCCGAAGACGTTGTGCCACAGCCTAGCGTGCGGCGATCCGCCTGCCTGCAGCAGGGCTACCCAACATCCGAGCCGAACCAGGCAGGCACCAAGCCGACGACCCGCCAAACCGGCACAGCACGCCCAAGCGCGATCAACATGCCTGCCGACCTGCCGGATAACGGTCGCAAGGCGCCATCGCGTGAGCCAGTCGGACAAACAGTACGGTGCAATCTTGGTCACATACACAACGAAGAGGGCGGTGATCTCAGGTCTACTAAATGGCACCTCACAGGGAGGAACGCCAATGTCTCGCCAGGCCATCGAGTTGAACAACCGGGAACGAGCCGCGCTCCGTGCGGTGGCGCTCGGCACTGCCGAGATGACCTGCAGCTGCGAGCCCGACCTGTTCATCGACGGCCTTGCCTACTGCGACCAGTTCACCGCGCACCGCCTCTCCCACCGCGAGTTGGTCAAGCCGGCGCGTACCGGCAAGCCAGGCGAACGCGTTCCCGCACTCCTGACCACCACCGGTCAAGCCGCCCTCGGAATCACGAAAGCGAAGACGAAGGTCGCGGCTTGACACTCCCCCAGACAAGAGCCCGTTGATGCCGCGTTCCGGTGTCGGCGGGTTCTTTCCATTGCGGCCAGCTGCAGCCTGCTGCCGGCCCGTGAGGTATCGCGCACATCTCTATTGACTTAGCGTCAACACGCCGCTCAGAGTAGGCCGATAGCAGCGGAGCGAGCGAGGGCCACGACGCATGTTGACCACCCGATTCACCGAACTCTTCGGCGTCGAGCACCCCATCGCGCAAGGCGGCATGCAGTGGGTGGGACGCGCCGAACTGGTCGCCGCGGTAGCCAACGCGGGTGCGCTGGGCTTCCTCACCGCATTGACCCAGCCCACGCCGGAAGACCTCGTCAAGGAGATCGCCCGCACCCGCGAACTCACCGACAAGCCCTTCGGCGTCAACCTGACGATCCTGCCCTCGATCAATCCGCCACCCTACGACGAGTACCGGCAGGCCGTCATCGATTCCGGCGTGAAAATCGTCGAGACCGCCGGGTTCAACCCGCAGGCACACCTGCCCGCCTTCGCCGACGCCGGCATCAAGGTCATCCACAAGTGCACCAGCGTCCGGCATGCGGTGAAAGCACAATCCATCGGCGTTGACGCGATCAGCATCGACGGCTTCGAGTGCGCGGGCCACCCCGGCGAGGACGACATCCCCGGCCTCGTGCTGATCCCGGCCGCCGCCGACCAGATCACCATCCCGATGCTCGCCTCGGGCGGCTTCGGCGATGCCCGCGGGCTGGTCGCCGCCCTCGCGCTCGGCGCGGACGGCATCAACATGGGCACCCGCTTCCTCTGCACCCAGGAGTCACCGGTGCACGCACGCGTCAAGGAGCAGCTGATCGCCAACACCGAGCGCGACACCGAACTGATCTTCCGCCCGCTCCGCAACACCGCCCGCGTGGCCAGCAACGAGATCAGCCGCAAGGTGGTCGAAATCCTCGACAACGGTGGCGAGTTCCCCGACGTCCGTGACCTCGTCGCGGGTGCCCGCGGCCGCAAGGTCTTCGACGACGGCGACCTGGACGCGGGCATATGGAGCGCGGGCATGGTTCAGGGCATCATCGGCGACGTCCCCACGGTCGCCGAACTGGTCGACCGGATCGTCACCGAAGCCGCCGACCTGATCAACAGCAGGCTCGCCACGGTCACCGCATCGGCCCGCACGGTGTCGTGAAAGGCCGCTAGGGCGTGTCTTACGGATCCGTGGTCGCGGTATTCGCGCCCAGATCCATAAGACACGCCCTAGTCCGTCCGGGAGAACAGGGCCACCGCCGCCGCGACAACAACCCCGGTGAACCCAAGGGCGACGGCGATCTGCAGTTCCGTCGGCACCTGCCAGTCGAACCACGTGATGCTCGGGTCGAACGCGGCCCGCGCGGCAGCCGGAACACCCATGTGATCGAAGATCTCGGCGCGCATCGGCTGCACGATGTAGGTCAGCGGGTTCAGCTTGGTGAGCACCTCGAGCCAGCTGGGCAGGTTCGCCATCGGGAACAACGCACCGGACAGGAACATCATCGGCATGATGATGAGCTGGCTCATCGGCATCGCCGCCTGGATCTGCTTGATCCGCGCGGACAGCAGCACCCCCATCGCCGTCAGCATGAACGCGCCGATGAACAGCAGCACGAGCAGCTTGAACAGCAACCACGGGTGATACGGCACGCCGACCACGCCGGCCAGGATCAGCAGCACGATGCTCTGCGCCGTCGCCGTGGCCGCGCCGCCGAGGCACTTACCGAGGATGATCGACGCCTTGCTGACCGGCGCGACGAGCATCTCGCGCAGGAAGCCGAACTCGCGGTCCCACACCAGCGATATCCCGGCGAACGCCGCACTGAACAGCACCGACATCGCCAGCACACCGGGGAACAGGAACGTGCGGAAGTCCAGACCGCCCGGGCTGGCCACGACGCTCGACAGCCCCGTCCCCATCACGAACAGGAACAGCAGCGGCTGCAACAGCATCGCCAGCGCCCTGGCCTTGTCGTGGCGGAACCGGATCATCTCGCGCCGGAACACCATCGCCGTCGCCCGCGCCTCATGCGCCAGGCCACCCGGTGCCAACTGCGTCACCACGGTCATCGCCTCCCCGCCATCGCCAGGAACACCGCTCGGTGCCCGTCCCCCTGCTCGGTGTCGGCGATCGTCCGGCCGGTGTAGGCCATGAACACGTCGTCGAGGCTGGGCCTGGTCACCGTGACGGTGTCGATCCCGAGCCCGAGCCGCGCGAACAGCCGCGGCACGAACTCGGCGCCACCGGGAACGGCGAACGTGACCATGCCGTCGTGCACGGCGGCTTCGATCTCGAAACGCTCACGCAGCCGCTCGATCGCCAGCGGGTCGTCGTCGGTGCGAATCTGCACCCGGTCCGCCCCGACGCTGCGCTTGAGCGCCTCCGGCGTGTCGGTGACCACGATCTCGCCGCTGTTCATGATCGCGATCCGATCGCAGTGCTCGGCCTCTTCCATGTAGTGCGTCGTGACGAAGATCGTGATGTCCTGGGTCTTCCGCAGCGTGGCGATGTACTCCCAGATCGACGCCCTGGTCTGCGGGTCCAGCCCGATCGTCGGCTCGTCCAGGAACAGCACCCGCGGCGCGTGCAGCAGGCCGCGACCGATCTCGAGCCTGCGCTTCATGCCACCGGAGAAGGTCATCACCTGGTCCTTGCGGCGTTCGGCCAGCCCGACCATCTCGAGCACCTCGGCCATCCGCTCACGCAGCAACTGCCGCGGCATGCCGTAGAGCTCGCCGTGAAAGCGCAGGTTCTGCTCCGCGCTGAGGTAGTTGTCCAGCGTCGGCTCTTGAAAGACCAGACCGATCCTTCGCCTTACCTCGGCGCGCTCGGTATGAACGTCGCGCCCGGCCACTGTCGCCGATCCGCTGGTGGCGTCGGCCAGTGTGCAGAGGATCTTGATCGTGGTCGTCTTACCCGCGCCGTTCGGACCGAGGAAGCCGAACATTTCGCCCTCGTCGACGTCGAGATCGATACCTCGAACGGCTTCGACCTCCCCGTAGGACTTCGTCAGCCCGCGCACCCGCACGGCCTTGTTGTCGGACATCGACTCCCCTCTCTCGCGCTGTTGGAGACAGCATCTCTCAAGTCGTGCCACGCGTTCGAGCTCAGCGCCGAGTTCGCCAGGGTGGCGGATCTTCCCCACGTCGGGACAGACGTAGCGCACCGGGACAAGGCGGCCCGGTTCAGGATGTGGCGGCGCGTTCCTCGGCGCTACGCAAGACGCAGAACTCGTTGCCCTCAGGATCGGCCAGCACGGCCCAGCCAGTGCCATCCGGCCGGCGGCGATCATCGACAACGGCTGCTCCCGCGGCCAACAGCCGCTCCACCTCCTCGTCCCGGCGAATCTCCGGGCGCAGGCACAAGTGCAGACGGTTCTTCACGGTCTTCGTCTCTGGGACCTTGAGGAAGAGGAGTTCCTGACCGTCACCGATGCGAATGCCGATCTCGTCGTCGCCGGGCGTGTCCTCGCCGCCGACGGGTAGATCGAGCACCTGGCTCCAGAACATGGCTAGCCGGTAGGGATCGGCGCAGTCCACTGCGATATTCATGATGTGCGAGCTCATTGGCGAGATTGTGCACCGCCTGACCACACGACGCGACTGAATTTCGGTGTCGCTGCGTCAGGCAGCTTGTGATACGGCATTTGGCGTAACTGAGGCCGCATCGCGTCATGATCGGCCGCATCGCGTCATGATCGGTAGTTGAAGAACCTCTCAGTAACAACGGAACGTCGGGCGACGACACAACGTCTCAAGAGCCGTCGGGGTCACTACCACCAGCAGACCACAGTTTCGACCGGGGAGAAGATCGTGTCGACCATAGGAGCCGAACTCAACCACAGAGAACGTGCGACGCTGCGGGCCGTCTTGCTCGGCATCGCCGAGATGACCTGCAGCTGCGAGCCCGACCTGTTCATCGACGGCCTCTCCTGCTGCGACCAAGGCACCGTGCACCTGCTGGCCAGGCGCGGCTGGATCGCACCCGCCCGCCACGGTCGCCCCGGCGAACGCGTCCCCGCGCAGATCACCGCGACAGGGCGCGCGGCGCTCATGCTGCCGCCGGACACCGTCCGCGCCGCCTGAGCCGACCGCAGTGCGCCGGCATCACTTCTTCCGGACCTTCTTCTCCCGCACCCGCACGTGGATCCGCACCGGGCTGCCGTTGAACCCGAACCGTTCCCGCAGCTTGCGCTCGATGAATCGCCGGTAACCCGCCTCCAAGAAGCCAGTCGTGAACAGCACCACCGTCGGCGGCCGGATGCTGGCCTGCGTCGCGAACAGCACCTTCGGCTGCTTACCCCCACGTATCGGCGGCGGAGTCGCCGCGATCAGCTCAGACAGCCACCCGTTCAGCTGCCCGGTAGGCACGCGCTGATCCCACGAGGCGAGCGCGGTCCGCATCGCGGGCGCGAGCTTCCGCACCGCCCGCCCGGTCAGCGCCGACACATTGACCCGCTCCGCCCACGGCACCCGCACCAATCCCCGGTCCAGCTCGCGGTCCAGCTGATACCTGCGGTCCTCGTCGAGGAGGTCCCACTTGTTCAGCGCCAGCACACACGCCCGGCCAGACTCCACGACCATGGTGAGCACCCGCAGGTCCTGTTCGGAGATCGGCTCGCTCGCGTCCAGCAGCACGATCGCGACCTCGGCGGCGTCGATCGCGGTCTTGGTGCGTAGCGACGCGTAGTACTCAGCGCCGCTGGAAGTATGCACGCGCTTGCGCAACCCAGCGGTATCGACGAAGCGCCAAGGCTGCCCGTCGAGCTCCACCAGCGTGTCGACCGGGTCGACCGTCGTCCCCGCGACGTGATGCACCACCGAGCGTTCCTCGCCCGAAAGCTTGTTCAGCAGGCTGGACTTCCCGACGTTCGGCTTACCGACCAGCGCCACCCGGCGCGGGCCACCAAACCGCTCCCGCTCGGCGGGCGCATCCGGCAGTGCGTTCACGATCGCGTCGAGCAGATCGCCCGAGCTACGCCCGTGCAGTGCGCTGACCGGCAACGGCTCCCCCAGCCCGAGCGACCACAGCTGCGCGACATCGGACATCACGCGCTCGTCGTCGACCTTGTTCGCGGCGAGCAGCACCGGCCGGTCGGACCTGCGCAGCACCCGTGCGACGGCCTCGTCGGTCGCGGTCGCGCCGACGGTCGCATCGACGACCAGCAGCACCGCATCCGAAGCGGCCATCGCCAGCTCCGCCTGCGTGGCGACCGCCGCCTGCAAGCCCGTCGCCTTCGGCTCCCAGCCCCCGGTGTCGACCAGCGTGAACCGGCGCCCCGCCCAGTTCGCGTCGTAAGCGACCCGGTCCCTGGTCACTCCTGGCGTGTCCTGCACGACCGCCTCCCGGCGCCCCAGGATCCGGTTGACCAGCGTGGACTTGCCGACGTTCGGCCTGCCGACCACCGCGAGCACCGGCTGCGCCGCCGCACCGCGTTCGTCATCGTCAGCGGCCGCGATGGCCTCGTCGAGCACGGTGAACTCCGCCTCGTCGGACCACGTGCCGTCCGCCTCGCCGGCCAAGGTGCCGTCTGCTTCGCTCATCGCCGCTCATTTCTCTTCGCATCGGTTCTGCCGTGGGCATCGCGCCAGGCATCAAGTTCTTCGACCGTGCCCGCCAGCCGCTGCCGCATCAGTTCGGTCGCCTCGGCCAGCCCCGCCCTGCCGTGCTTGACCTCAACCGTGAACGGCTCACCGAAGAGCACGTCCACCGCGGGCCGGAACCGGCGACGTCGCACCTCGGCCGGGCGCCGCGTGCCCCGGTTCGCCACCGGGAGTACCACCGCGCCCGACGCGCGAACCAGCCACGCCGCCCCCTGCTCCGCACTGCGCACATCACCATCGCCACGGGTGCCTTCGGGGAACACCCCGACCAGGCCGCCTGCCCGCAGCACCTGCACCGCGGTGAGCAACGGCGTGCGATCCGGCTCGCCGCGCCGCACCGCCAGCTGGCCGATGAGCCGCAGGCCCCAACCGGCGACGCCGCGAAACATCTCCTGCTTGACCAGGAACACCGACCGGCGCGGCAGCAACCCGAAGATCAGCTGCGGTTCGATCGCCGAGCTGTGGTTGGCGATCAGCACCACCGGCCCGGTGGGCGGCACGCGGTCTACGCCATGCACCTTGATCCGCAGCGCCGGACGGTAGAGCCAGCGGGCGATGCCGCGTGCCACGTCGTGCACCCATGGCTGGGCACCGGCGGGAAGCTCGCTCACGTCATCCCTCACGGGCCCGGTCGGCCACCAGGTCCCGCTGCGCCACGAGTTCGAGCAGTGCGGTGATGACACGTTCGAGATCCAGCTCGCTGGTGTCGACCTCGACCGCGTCGGCGGCAGCGCGCAGCGGGTCCGCCGCACGCGTCGAATCGAGCCGGTCCCTGCGGTCGACCGCCCGCAACACATCGGTGTGGTTGACCGCCCTGCCCGCGGCGGAGTGCTGCGCGGTCCGGCGAGCCGCCCTGATCTCCGGCGCCGCGGTGAGGAACACCTTGAGTTCGGCATCGGGAACGACGACCGTGCCGATGTCGCGACCCTCGACGACGATCCCGCCGACATCGGCCAGCACGCCCTCGATGATCTGCCGCTGCGCGTCGACCAGCAGCTCACGCACCTCCGGCACGGCGGCGACGGCGGACACCGCCGCGGTCACCTCGTCCCCCCGGATCTCCGCGCCGACATCGGCGTCGTCGAGCAACACCACCGGATCGACCGGATCGGCGCCGACCGCGAGATCGGTGCTGCCCGCGACCTTCGCGATCGCGGCCGGGTCACCGAGGTCGGTACCGGCCCGCAGCACCGCCAGCGTGATCACCCGGTACATCGCGCCGGTGTCGAGGTAGCCCGCGCCCAGCCGTTCGGCCAGCCCGCGGGCGGCCGTCGACTTCCCCGTGCCCGATGGGCCGTCGATGGCCACCACCCCGCGCAACGCTGCAGCCACCGCTTCTCCTTGTCCGATCGTGTCTGTACTCAGTACCCAGTCATTCTGCCTGCCGCCTGATCGAGCGCCCGCAGCGCCCGCCGGAACCCTCGGCTACGGTGAGCAGGTGAACGTTGAAGTGACCCCGCTTCCCGGCATCGGAGTTCGCAAGGACTTCGCCCTTCGCAATGGTCAGCGCGTCGGCGTCATCAACCATCGCGATGGTGAGGTCGAACTGATCGTCTCGCGCTCGGACGACCCCGACGCATGTGTCGCATCGGTTCCGCTGACGGTGGACGAGTCCGCGACCCTCGGGAACCTGCTCGGCACCCCGCAGCTTGTCGCGCAACTCGCCGAAGAACATAAAGACCTGCCGGGGATCAATACCAAACAGTTGCCCATCCTCGACGGTTCGCCCTACGACGGCAGGACCCTCGGCGACACCGAGATACGGACCCGCACCGGGGTATCGGTGGTGGCGGTGATGCGCGCCGGGCAGGTGGAGCCATCGCCCGGCCCGGATTTCACCTTCACCGCCGGTGACCTGCTGGTCGCCGTAGGCACCGCGGAGGGCCTGGCCGCGACCGTCAAGGTCCTCAAGAACGGCTGAACCGTGGAAGCTGACCACACCGCGCTCGCACTGATCCAGCTGGGAGCGGTGTTCTTCGGCCTGGGCATACTCGGCAGGCTCGCGCAACGCATCGGCATGTCGCCCATCCCGCTGTACCTGCTCGGTGGCTTGTGCTTCGGCAAGGGCGGCTTCGTCTATCTCGGCGACATCAGCGAGTTCACCGAGCTCGCCGCGGAGATCGGCGTCGTGCTGCTGCTGCTCATGCTCGGGCTCGAATACACCGCGACCGAACTGTTCACCGGCCTGCGCCGATCCTGGCTGGCGGGCGTGGTCGACATCGTGCTCAACGCGACACCGGGCGTCGCGGTCGCGCTGATGCTCGGCTGGGGAATGACCGGCGCGCTTGTGATGGGTGGCGTCACCTACATCTCCTCGTCGGGCATCATCGCCAAGATCCTCAACGACCTCGGGCGCACCGGTAACCGCGAAACCCCGGTCGTGCTCGCGGTGCTGGTCTTCGAGGACCTGGTGATGGCGGTCTACCTGCCGATCCTCACCGCCGTCCTTGGCGGCATCAGCCTCGCCGCCGGGCTGCGAGCCGTCGGCATCTCGCTGCTCGTCGTGTCGATCGTGCTGCTGGTCGCGATGCGCTTCGGCCGCTACGTCTCGGCCGTCCTCTACAGCGAGGACCGGGAGATCTTCCTGCTCAAACTGCTCGGTTCGGCGTTGCTCGTGGCAGGCGTCGCCGCGTCGATGCAGGTCTCGGCCGCGGTGGGCGCCTTCCTGCTCGGCATCGCGATCGCCGGCCCAGCCGCGCACAGCGCCACCAAGGTGCTGGAGCCACTGCGCGACCTGTTCGCGGCGATGTTCTTCGTGGTGTTCGGGCTCAACACCGACCCTGCCGACATTCCTCCCGTGCTGGCCTGGGCCATCGCGCTCGCCGTCGTCACTTCGCTGACCAAGATCGCGACCGGCTGGTGGGCGGCCCGCAGGCAGGGCATCGGCGTGATGGGTCGCGCCAGGGCCGGAGTGTCACTGATCGCGCGCGGCGAATTCTCCATCATCATCGCCGGCCTCGCCGTCTCGGCGGGCGCGGTCGAGAACGAACTCGCCGCGCTGGCCACCGCCTACGTGCTGCTGATGGCGGCGGCGGGCCCGATCGCCGCCCGCGTCGTGGAACCGATCAGCCGCCGGCTACGCAGGACTCCTCCGGCGCCTACCGCCCCACCACCGCGTGCAGCGAAGCGATCTCTTTCCGGTTGAGCGCCCGCAACTTGCCCGGCTTGAGGTCGCCAAGGTGCACGTCCCCGATCGCGGTGCGAACCAGCCGGTGAACCGGGTGACCGATCTCGGCGAGCAGCCTGCGCACGATGTGCTTGCGGCCTTCGTGCAGCACGACCTCGACCATGGTGCGCCCGGGCAGCGCGTCGACCACCCGGAACTTGTCCACCTTGACCGGGCCGTCTTCGAGCTCGATACCCGCCCGAAGCTGCTTGCCGATGCCGCGCGGCACCGCGCCGTCCACCTCGGCGAGATAGGTCTTGAACACCTCGTAGGACGGGTGCATCAGCCGGTGCGCGAGCTCTCCGTCGTTGGTTAGCAGCAGCAGGCCCTCGGTATCGGCGTCGAGCCTGCCGATGTGGAACAGCCCGGCGTCGGCGTTGGAGTGCCTGCGCACGAAGTCGCCGACGCACGGCCTGCCGCGATCGTCGGTCATCGTGGTGTGCACGCCCTTGGGCTTGTTCAGCGCGAGATACACCAGGTCCTCGCGCACCACCACCCTGGCGCCGTCGACGTGGATCACCGAGCTTTCCGGGTCGACGCGGCGGCCGAACTCGCGCACGATCTCGCCGTCCACGCTCACCCTGCCTTGCGCGATGAGCTCTTCCGCCCCGCGGCGCGACGCGATTCCGGCCTTGGCGAGCACCTTCTGCAGGCGCACACCCTCGGTGCCCTCAGAACCCCCAGTGCTGTCAGATGTCATCAATGGAATCCACTTCGGGTAGGAGCGGCGCGATGGGCGGCAACTCGCTCAGTGAGGACAGGCCGAGCCGTTCCAGGAACAGCTCCGTGGTGGTGTAGAGCAGCCCGCCGGTCTCCGGATCGGTGCCCACCTCTTCGATCAGCCCCCGCGCCAGCAGCGTCCTGATCACGCCGTCGACGTTCACGCCACGCACCGCCGCGACCCGCGACCGCGTGACCGGCTGTCGGTAGGCGATCACCGCGAGGGTCTCCAGCGCGGCGCGGGTGAGCTTGGAACGCTGGCCGTCGAGCAGCAGCTTCTCCACGAACGGCGCGTAGGTGTCCCGCGTGTAGAAGCGCCAGCCCTCGCCCACCCGGCGCAGCTCGATGCCGCTGTCCCGGTCCCGCAGGTCCTCGGCCAGCGTGCGCAACGCCTCGGTCACTCGCTCCACGGGTTGCTCTACCGCACCGGCCAGCGCGTCCTCCGGCACCGGCGAATCCACCACCAGCAGCAGCGCCTCGAGCGCCGCGATCAGGCGCTCATCGGTGCTCACATCGGGCAGCGCGTCGTCACTGGCCGGCGCGGCGCCGGGCAACTCGGCTCCCTCGGCGACTTCGACCGGTTCGCCTGGTTCGGTTGTCTCGGGTGCATCGGCCACTTCGGCCAGATCGGCCACTTCGGCCAGGCCGGCAACGGAGTCGTCCGCTGTACTCACCCGTACTCCTCATCGTCTGTCATGACCAGGTCCTGCTCGGCGGACGCGGTGGCGTCCTCGATGGAACCACCGGTCCAGCGGACCCGCAGGTCGCCGAGCGGATCCAGCTGCTGGAACTGCACGGTCGCCTCACGGTAAAGCTCGAGCAGCGCGAGGAACCGCGCGACGACCTCCAGCGTGTGCTCACAATCGGCGACCAGGTCGGAGAAGCTCGCGCTCCCCTCCGCGGCCAGCCGCACCCGCAGCTTCGCCGCATGCTCGCGTACCGACACCTTGACCGCATGCAGGTGATCCAGCGACACCATCGGCGGCGGCTTCGGCCGGAACACCGCGGCCGCGATCTCCGCGAACGAGTGCGGGGCGACACCGAGCATCACCTCGGGCAGCAACCCGAGATAACGATCCTCCATCGCGACCGAGCGCGGATACCGCCGCAGCGCCCCCGCCTCCAACTCGGCGAAGAGCGCGGCAACCTGCTTGTAGGCCCGGTACTGCATCACCCGGGCGAAGAGCAGATCCCGCGCCTCCAGCAACGCCAGATCGTCCTCGTCCTCGACGTCGCCCGCCGGCAGCAACCGAGCCGCCTTCAGGTCGAGCAAGGTCGCGGCGATGACCAGAAACTCCGTCGTCTCGTCGAGGTTCCACTGCGCGCCGAGCGCCTTGGTGTGCGCGATGAAATCGTCGGTGACCGTGTGCAGCGCCACCTCGGTGACATCGAGCTCGTGCTTGGAGATCAACTGCAGCAGCAGGTCGAAGGGACCCTCGAAGTTCGCCAGCCGCACCCGGAACTTCGATGGCCGCTCTTCGGTCGGGACCGCGTGGTCCGCTTCGGTCATCAGCCGATGGGCTCCTCGCCTGCCTCGGCGTCCTCGGCGTGGAGCCGACGTATCAGCACCGACTGCTCGCCGTTGTCCTCGAAATCCTGCAACATGACCGCGATCGCCTCACGCACGAGCCTACCTCGATCTACCGCGAGCTCATGCTCCGCGCGCAGCTCCAGCCGGGCCCGCTCCAGGGCGAGCAACTCGTCGCTGGCGAGATACACCGTGATCTTGGAGTCATGCTTCTTCCGCGGGGAACCGCGCCGTTGCGGCTCCGCGGGTTTCTTTCCGCGCTGCGCCGGAGCCGACTTCTGCGCCACTCGCTCACCGTCCGCCGCGCCGAGTGACGGTGGCGCGTCGGGCATCGCGGGAGCCGTGGTGTTGCGGAAGAACAACTCGGAAGCGCCTGGCAGGGACACACGCCTCGTCACCGGCGAATCACCTCACGAGCAAGTTGACGATAGGCCACGGCGCCATTGGACTTCGGTGCCCACTTCGTGATCGGCTCGCCGGCGACGGTCGTCTCGGGGAACCGCACGGTGCGGTTGATGACGGTGTCGAACACGATCTCGCCAAATGCTTCCACCACGCGCGCCATGACCTCTTTCGAATGCAGGGTGCGCGGATCGTACATGGTGGCGAGGATGCCCACGATATCCAGGCTCGGGTTAAGGCGTTCCCGCACCTTTTCGATGGTGTCCATCAGCAGCGCGACCCCGCGCAGGCTGAAGAACTCGCACTCGAGCGGGATGATCACGCCGTCGGCCGCGGTGAGCGCGTTGACGGTGAGCAGCCCGAGCGAGGGCTGGCAGTCGACGAGCACGTAGTCGTACTCACCGAGCAGCGGCCGCAGCACGCGCATCAGGCTGTGCTCGCGACCCACCTCCGCCACCAGTTGCACCTCGGCGGCGGACAGGTCGATGTTGCTCGGCAGCAGGTCCACGCCGTCGATGGCGGTGTGGTGCAGCACGTCCTGCACCTTGACCGAGTTCTCCATGATGGCGTTGTAGATGGTCTGGTCGAGCTCGTGCGGCTGCACTCCCAGCCCGACCGACAGCGCGCCCTGCGGGTCGAAATCGACCAGCAGCACCTTGCGCCCGTACTCGGCGAGCGAGGCGCCAAGGTTGATCGTGGACGTGGTCTTGCCGACGCCGCCCTTCTGGTTGCACATCGCGAGCACCTGCGCCGGACCGTGACGCTCCACCGGGGGCGGCTCGGGGATCTCGCGCAGCGGACGGCCGGTCGGCCCGAGAACCGACCCGTTACGCTGCTCGGTGTCGACCCGCTCAGGTCTCTCTTCGGCGGCCTTGGCGCCGCCGGGGGGCGCCGCGGCAGGCGCTTCGCCGAATACCTCCGGCGCCTGAAGTGGCTGAAATGTCGACATGACGAGAAGGCTCCTTGCTCGGCTGCTCCCGGCAGCCTATTGGTGCGCCTCGACCTGCGGCAAAGCGGCTCGCCGTGCAGCAGAGAAAAACCCTGCGCTGAAAGACGCTTTCAGTCCGCTGGACGGACTGAAAGGGCCCATCACTCCACTGAACGGACTGAAGGCGTCTTTCAGCGCGCTACTCCCGCGCCCGTGGGTGAGCGGTCGCGTACACCTCGCGCAGGGTGTTGACCGTGACGAGGGTATACACCTGGGTCGTGGTGACCGAGGCGTGGCCGAGCAGCTCCTGCACCACCCTCACATCCGCGCCGCCCTCCAGCAGATGGGTCGCGAAAGAATGGCGCAGCGTGTGCGGCGAGACCGCCGAGGAGATTCCTGCCCGCTTCGCGCTGCTCTTGAGCACCTGCCAGGCACCTTGCCGGGACAGCCGCCCGCCCCGCGCGTTGAGAAACAGGGCGGGGCTGCCCCTGCCTTTGCTCGCCAGCGCCGGCCGGGCCCGCACCAGGTACGCGTCCACGGCGGCCAGCGCGGGCCTGCCGATCGGCACGATCCGCTGCTTGCCGCCCTTACCGTCGAGCAGCACCGTGCGCTGTTCGCGATCGATGTCGTCGCGGTCGAGCCCGACCGCCTCGGAAATGCGCGCCCCAGTCGAGTACAGCAGCTCCAGCAGCGCCCGGTCCCGCAGCGCACGATCGCCGTCAGTGGCGGGCAAGTCCAGCAACCGCAGCACGTCGTCGACGGGCAACGCCTTGGGCAATCGCTTCGCCGGGGCGGGTGGCCGAACGTCCCGGGAGACATCGTGCACGGCGATGCCCTCCCGAACCGCGAAGCGATGTAATCCGCGCACCGCGACCAGGGCCCGTGCCGAGGACGAGGCGGCCAGCGGCGGGTGACCCTCGCTGCCTTCGCGCAGCGAGACTCCGAAGCCGACCACATCGGGCTCGGTGATCTCGGCGAAGCTCGCGCGGCCGACGGCCGTCAGGTGGACCAGGTACCGGCGAAGATCTCGGGCGTAGCTTTCCAAGGTGTTGCGTGCCGTCGCGCGCTCAACGGCCAGGTGGTCCAGGTAAGCCTTGACCACGCGCGCCGGATCGCTGCGTCCCACGCGCACACCTTATAGCCTGCGGCCGCGAGCCTTACCGTCCTGCGCTGTAGGGTCGAGGGCTGGCGCGGTGGCAGGTCCTGGCGGTAGGTCACGAAGCCATTGGCCCCACGCGGTTTCCCGCTGGGTTGTTCTTCTTCGTGTCCGTGGCCAGGGTGCTCCGTTTCCAGCCCCCGCCCGTCGAACCGTGCGTGCGGTTCTCCCGCACACGGCTCACCGACGTCGTTCACCGCCGGCATTCGGTCTG